>JBDMZA010000741.1:0-8231 GCA_039770155.1 Clostridiales bacterium | reverse complement strand
ATCCAAAAAATAAACTCTAATTCTCGAGTATGAATTCGCACGATTTAAGCGAACTTCAGACGAAAAGAATTTGGTATTATTTTTTAGGTTCTCCTATGTATAATATAAGTGATTCAAATATTTTAAGAATACAATAATATTTTTTAGATTCTCCTAAAATATATAATTTTGATTGTATAATATTTTCAGGAGGAGGTATAGTGTGGAAGAATTTAATAATGAGTTGTATGATGATACTGGAGAACTCAAGATATCAGAAGAGGTTGTAGCAATAATATCCGGAATTTCTGCAACAGAAATTGATGGGATAGCAGGAATGAGTTCCAGTTTGGCTGGTGAGATTGTTGAGATGTTAGGAAGAAAAAATTTGTCTAAAGGGGTAAAAGTCGAAGTTGGAGAAAAAGAAGCTGCTATTGATTTATATGTAATAGTAAATTATGGTTATAGAATTCCAGAAGTTTCATGGCAAGTTCAAGAAAAAGTGAAAAAGGGTGTTGAAAAAATGACAGGACTTAAGGTTATTGAGGTAAATATACATGTACAGGGAATTAACTTCGATAAAGTTTCAAATAATAATTTTGATGAAAGTGATGAAGAGATTTGAGTTTAATAATTATTAAAAGAGGTGGCAAATGTGAAACTTTTTTATAGAATTTTATTAGCAGTTGATGCAGTGTTTCTATCTGTAGTTTCTGTGTTTATGATGGTAGCAGTATTAAGAAAAGATTTATTACAAAATTTAAGTGATTATATGAATAAACATTTTCTAACTGATAAGTTTTCTTCTCTTTCGGTTTTTATAATTGCATTTATATTTTTTTGTATTAACTTATCTTTTTTATTATCAGGACTTAGAACAAATAAAGAAAAAAGAGCAATAGCAAAACATACTAATATTGGACAAATAAAAATTTCATTAAATTCAATAGAAAGCATTGTTTTATTGACTGCTAAAAAGATAAATAGTGTTAGAGATTCTAAAGTAAGAGTTGGCATAAAAAATGAAGGTGTAGTTATTGACATAAAAACAGTTGTACTTCCTGAAATAGATATTCCTTTGTTAGCAGAAGAATTGCAAAGCAAAGTTAAAAAAGCGGTAGAAGAAAGTACAGGAATCATGGTTTATGATATTGAAGTTATTGTTGAAAATATTTACACAGGTTACAGATCTAGAGTTGAATAGTATCTTGGAGGGGTGTAATATGTTAGAAAAATTTATGATTATTTATACTGAAAATAAGGGAGGAATAACAGGTGCAATAATAGGTTGTGTAGTTGCTATCTTTATTTTACTGATAGGTTTTTTTCATGCTCTTTTTATTGCAATATTTTCAGTTATAGGTTATTATATTGGCAAGAAGATATCTGATGATAAAGAGTATATAAAAAAGGTTTTAGACAAAGTTTTACCACCAGGAACATATAGATAATGCAATATAATATATTAAATTTTTGATTTAACTACTTAGGGATATCAAAAAAGTAAATTGTCATTTTTGAGTAATGAATCACAATTGCTGGTCATTTAAATTCTTTTTGTTGGTTAATACAAGCCAATGTCTAGTGATTTTTAGAAGTTAAGAATGCAATTATTTTTTATAACTTATCCTTAATTGATATATTTAGATTATAATCGGATATGATTCTCAGGATTCATAAGTATAAGCAAAAATAAAAATTTATTTTTGATTTTTATGATTACTGTCTAATTATTTTGTATGAATTTTGGGAGGATTTAGTATTTATGGGAAGAAGAACTGCAAGAGAGATTGCTATGAAACTCTTGTATCAATTAGAAATTCAGAAAGCAGACAGAAATGATCAAATTGATTTTATACTATCTGACAATGAAATTTCAAAAAGTGGACAAGAGTATATAACTGATGTTGTTGATGGCGTGACTTATAACAAACACTATGTTGACAAATTGATTGAAAACTACTCAAAGGGATGGAAACTTAGTCGTTTATCAAAGGTTGATTTAAGCATACTAAGACTTAGTATATATGAAATGAAATTTAGAAATGATATTCCTTTTAATGTATCAATAAATGAAGCTGTAGAGCTTGCAAAACGTTTTAGTGGAGAAGAAGCAGGAGCTTTTATAAATGGGATTTTAGGTAAATTCTCAAATATTAGTGTTCAAACTGAATGAAATAAAAACTAATAAAATGCGAGGCGATCTCGCATTTTTACTTAGGAGAATTCAAATGCCAAAAATATTTTCTGTATCAGAAATAAACAGGTATATATATAGATTATTATCAAGGGATTTTACTCTCTCTAATATTTTAATTAAGGGAGAAATTTCGAATTTTAAGCATCATTCTTCTGGTCATATGTATTTTACAATAAAGGATGAAAAATCTGTTATTAAAGCTGTTATGTTTAGAACTGAAGCTCAGAGGCTTAGGTATAAACTAGAAAACGGAATGAATATTGTAATAAAGGGAAGAATAAGTCTTTATGAAAGAGATGGTGTTTATCAAATTTATGTTGATGAAGTTAAGAAAGATGGAATAGGAGATTTGTACTTAGCGTACGAAGCTTTAAAAGAAAAATTAAAATCAAAAGGTTTTTTTGATGAAAAATATAAGAAATCACTTCCGTTTTTACCTGATAAAATTTGTATTATCACATCAAAAACAGGTTCTGTTATAAAAGATATCCTAAATGTTATAAATAGAAGATTTGAAGGAGTTGAAATCTTTATTTATCCTGTTTCAGTCCAAGGATTAAATTCATCTAGAGAAATTTCAACGGCTATAGATATTTTAAATAAAAATAAATTTTCGGATGTAATAATTTTAGCAAGAGGTGGAGGTTCATTAGAGGACTTATGGTCCTTTAACGAAGAAATAGTAGCAAAGAGTATTTTTAAATCAAAAATACCTATAATTTCTGCAATTGGTCATGAAACTGATTTAACAATATCTGATTTTGTATCAGATGTGAGAGCACCTACTCCATCAGCTGCTGCTGAAATGGTTGTACCTGATAAAAAATTATTAAATGAAAGAATAAATATGTTGAATACTAATTTGCGCAATTCTCTAAAAAGAGTTTTATACATAAAAAAATTACAATTCGAAAAACTTCAACAACATGGACTTTTTAAATACCCAAAAGAAGCTGTTAGAAATGAAAGGATTAGACTGGATAATTTGAATAGTAATTTTATTAATAATGTTTTAAACATATTAAAAGATAAAAATATACTATATAAGAGTTTACTTTATAAGTTTGAAGGATTATCACCTCTTAACTTAATGAAAAAAGGTTATGGTATAATTGAAAATGAAAAAGATAAAAAGATAATTAAATCAATTTCAGAAGTGAATTTAGATGAAAATATTAATATAAATTTAATTGATGGAATTTTAAATTGTAAGATATGTGATATTAAAAAACGAAATATCTAAGGGATATCTAAAAAATAAACTCTAATTCTTGAGTATGAATTCATATTATTTAAGTTAGTTTATTTTTTGATTTTGCCAGATATTGAAATTCTTTTATAGGAGGGTTTTATGTGACTGGAAAAGATAGTTTTGAAGATAAAATGAAGAATTTTGAGAAAATTATAAAAAAATTAGAAAATGGTGAACTGTCTCTTGATCAATCAATTGAAGTATTTCATGAGGGAATGAAATTATCTAAAGATTTATCAAAAAGATTAGATGAAGCAGAAAATAAAATAAATGAATTAATTGTCGATAAAGATGGTAATATTAAAGAGAGAAAAAATAATACAGGAGAATAATATGGATTTTAAAACAAAATATAGCAATTATTTAGAAATTATTGAAAATGAATTGAAAAAAAAATTTAATGATGATTTTTTACCTGAAAAAACTCTAAATGATGGGATGAAATACAGTTTACTTGCAGGTGGAAAAAGAATAAGACCAGTTTTAGTTTTAGCTGTGACTGATGTTTTTAAAGGTGATAAAAATTTAGTTCTTCCACTTGCGTGTTCTATTGAAATGATTCACACATATTCTCTTATTCATGATGATTTACCTGCAATGGATAATGATGACATAAGAAGGGGCAAAGCGACTTTGCATAAAAAATATGATGAAGCAATAGCAATCTTAGCAGGTGATGGTCTTCTTAATTTGGCTATTGAAGTGTCATTAGATAATGATTATTTAGACGATAATAATTGGAGTTTATATCATAGAGCATTAAAAAATCTTTTCAAAGCATCTGGATCAAAAGGTATGATTGCTGGACAAATAATTGATATGGAATCAGAAAATAAGAATATAGATATTGATATTTTAAAGTATATGCATAAGAAGAAAACAGGTGAGATTCTAAAAGCTGCTATTATGATTTCAGCTGATTTGTTTTGTAATAATCCTGTTGAGTATAAGTCTTTGGAATTTTATGCAGAAAAAATAGGACTGGCTTTTCAAATTAAAGATGATATATTAGATGTGGAAGGTGATACTAAAGTTTTAGGAAAACCTAAGGGAAGTGATGAAAATAAAAATAAATCAACATTTGTTTCTATTTATGGATTAGAAAGAGCAAAGAACCTATTAAAAGAAAATATTGAAGAAGGAATTTCTAGAATAAAGTCATGTGATTTAAATACCGAATTTTTAGTGGAAATTGCTAAGTATATTTTGCATAGGAGAGCCTAAAAATAATACGAAATAATATATACTATGAATGAAACGATTAAGGAGAGTAAATTAACAATGGGTAATTATCTAAATAAAATTAATTCACCTGATGATTTAAAGAATTTAAAAAATGATGAATATGAGGATTTAGCAAAAGAAATAAGAGAATTTTTAATACACCAGGTATCAAATACAGGGGGACACTTGGCTTCTAATCTAGGTGTTGTTGAATTGACAATGTCACTTCATAAGATATTTTCAACACCAAAAGATAAAATAATTTGGGATGTTGGTCATCAATCTTATGTTCATAAAATAATAACAGGTAGAAAAGAATGTTTTGTAAAATTAAGAAAAATTGATGGAATTTCTGGTTTTCCAAAAGTGAATGAGAGTTGTCATGATTGCTTTAATACTGGACATAGCAGTACATCAATTTCAGCAGCTTTGGGTATTGCTAAAGCTAGAGATATAAAGTCTGAAAATTACTCTGTTATTGCAGTTATTGGTGATGGTGCATTAACTGGAGGAATGTCTTTTGAAGCTTTAAATGATGCAGGGAGATCAAACAATAACTTGATAGTTATATTAAATGATAATCAGATGTCTATTGCCAAAAATGTGGGAGGAGTATCAAAGTATTTAAGTAATATAAGAACTCAACCAATTTATTTTAAAGTAAAAGAAGATATTGATTTTATTTTAAATAAGATACCATCTATTGGCAAAAAAGCAGCTAAAGTACTTGATAAAGCTAAAGGTTCAATTAAATATATGGTTATGCCAGGAACATTATTTGAAGAAATGGGATTTACATATATTGGTCCGATTGATGGTCATGATATAAATGATTTGAATTCTGTTTTATCAAGAGCTAAGAATACTAAAGGACCTGTACTAGTACATGTTCTTACTGATAAAGGTAAAGGTTATCAACATGCTGAGGAAAGACCACATAAATTTCATGGAGTAGCACCCTTTGAAATAAAAACAGGTGAAGCCAAAATTAGTGGAGGAAGTAATTATTCAAAAGTTTTTGGTGAAGAAATTGTAAAACTAGCTAAAAATAATAAAAATATAGTAGCTATAACTGCAGCTATGCCAGATGGAACTGGACTTGGAAATTTTTCTAAAGAGTTCCCAGAAAGGTTTTTTGATGTTGGAATAGCTGAACAACATGCAATGACATTTTCAGCAGGACTTTCAAGAAATGGAATAATTCCAGTAGTAGCGATTTATTCATCATTTTTACAAAGAGCTTATGACCAAATACTTCATGATGTTGCTACACAAAACTTACATGTAGTAATATGCATAGATCGTGCAGGTATTGTAGGTGATGATGGAGAAACACATCAAGGTGTATATGATGTTTCTTTTTTAAGCCATATACCTAACATGAAAGTTCTGGCACCTTGTGATTATTCTGAATTAAAAAGAATGCTAAATTATGCTATATTAGAACAAAATGGTCCTATTGCTATACGTTATCCGAGGGGAGCAGGGAAAGAAAAACTTGTAAATCAAAGTGAAGATGTTAAAAAAGCTACTGTAATAAGTGAAGGCAAAGATATTACGCTTATATCCTTGGGGAGTATGTTAGAATTTGTTTTAGAAGCCGAAAAATCTCTTAAATTAAGTGGAATAAGTGTAGAAGTTATTAATGCAAGATCTATAAAACCTCTTGACAAAGAAACAATAATTAAATCTATAAGGAAAACAAAAAACTTTATAACAATTGAGGACAATGTTGTAAGAGGCGGTTTTGGATCTTATGTATTAGAATTATGCTCTAAAGAAAGATTAAAAGTAGATTCTTTATTAATGGGATTTAAAGATGAATTTGTAAATCATGGTTCAAGAAATCAATTATTTGAAAAACATAAATTAGATGCAAATTCAATTGTTGAAAATGCATTAGAATTAGTTAAGAAAGGTCGGAGATTTACAGTTGAAAAAGGAAAGGCTAGACATACTTCTGGTTAAAAAAGGTTTGACAAATACAAGAGAAAAGTCTAAAAAAATTATTATGTCTGGAGTTGTATTTGTTAATAATAATAAGGAAGATAAACCAGGAACAAAGATAAATGAAGACTCAAAAATAGAAATTAAAGGAAGTATCCACCCTTATGTGAGTAGGGGTGGATTAAAAATTGAAAAAGCATTTAAAGAATTTGGATTTTCTTTAGGTGGGAAATTTTGTTACGATATAGGTTCTTCTACGGGTGGATTTACACATTTCATGTTATTGAATGGTGCAGAAAAGGTTATAGCAATTGATGTTGGATATGGTCAATTGGCATGGAGCTTAAGAACAGATACTAGAGTTATTGTGAAAGAAAGAACTAATGCAAGGTATTTGAAACCTGAAGATGTAGAATTTCAAGCTGATTTTGTTTCAATCGATGTTTCATTTATTTCATTAAGGAAAATATTACCTGCTATATGGAATTTAATTAAAGATAATGCAGAAGTTATATGCTTGATTAAACCTCAGTTTGAAACTCAAAGAGACAAAGTAGGTAAAAATGGAGTTGTTAAAGAAAAAAATGTTCATATAGATGTAATTAAAAATATTGTTTTGTTTTGTATTGATAATAAATGGCTTGTAAAAGGTTTTACATATTCATCAATAAAGGGACCTGAAGGAAATATTGAGTATTTAATTTATTTAGAAAAAATTCAAAGTGACAATTTGAAAAATGAATTAGAAGAATATAATAAGGAGATAAATAAAACTGTAGATGAGGCTCATAATAATTTGAAAAAATTAACTCCTAATAGGTGATAAATATGTATAAAAATATTTTAAATAAGAATAGGTTTATTTTATTATCAACACTTATGCTTATATTAACATCGATTATGGGATGTTTTATGATTTTTTTAAGAAAGTATATTATTGGAGATGCATGGTATAGTTTCTTGATTTGGAATTTATTTTTATCGTGGATACCTTATTTTTTATCACTATTTTTATATATTATGTTTAAAATAAAAGTTTTTAAATTTAGGAATATTTTGTTTGCTGGTATAGGTATTATTTGGATTATCTTTTATCCAAATCTTCCTTATATGGTAACTGACTTTATACATATTAAAAATTTTGACAGTGTTTTAATGTGGTATGATTTTATTGTATTTTCGCTTTTTATTTATACAAGTTTTTTTATGGGTTTTGTGTCTATTTATATTGTTTTTAAAATTATTTTAAAATATTATAATATTAGAATTGCTGTCTGTTTTACTACATTTATGTTATTAATTACAAGCTATGGAATTTATCTTGGGCGATTTATCAGATGGAATAGTTGGGATATTATATTTAGACCTAAAGCTTTGTTTGAAAGTATACTAAGTAGCATAAATTTAAATGCTATAATTTTTTCTTTAGTATTTAGTCTTTTTCTTATATTAGTTTATGGTTTTCTATATTTTTTAACACATTTAAGTGAAGAATAAACTATAATATTTAATAGAAATTTATACGATATATTAGGCATAATCAAAAATTTCATAAGACAATTTTTTTCTGAAAATATCGATGGTTTAACGAATTTTCAAAAAAGGTTGACTAGTTTATTTTTTGATTAT
>JBDMZA010000740.1:0-3119 GCA_039770155.1 Clostridiales bacterium | reverse complement strand
TTGAAAAATGAACATTACAAACAGCAACTATACATTCCTCCCTTTAGTATTTTTTTATTTCTCTAAGTTTTCTATTTTAAAAACACAATTATATAAAAATCATTTTTATACTGAATGTTTTAGTCTTACATAACAAATAATCAAATTATATTTATGAAAACTCAGTCACACTAAATTAGTCTCAAATTATAATAAAACTAACTTTTGTATTTTTTGCCTTTTCGTCATAAATTTAAATATATTAAATAAATTTCAATTATTTCTATACTATATAAATAATTATTTATTTTCATTCTCGATTTAGACACTCTTACCAAATCAAGTAAATTCTTTTTTAAAGCAAAAAGAGAATAGTTGTTCTCTAAAGAACTTTCTATTCCCTGACTTTGTCTGTGCCCATTTGTAATATTTTTACTATGGACGTGTCTTATTTAATGGAGGCGACCTCGTCGAACCCCTGTCCGTGTCCAGATAAATAAATTCCCAAAATCAAATAGTTTATTATTAAGTTTTGTATTTACCAATATACTTGAAATAATAGTACTCTTAATTAAATGATTTAAACATTTATACTCAAATTGCTTATTTCTTTTGTAACAACAACTTATCATCATATAATCTCGTAATTACAAATTTATTATACTCACTTGGATAATTATCATATCCAGATGTTAAAATTATTTGAAATTTATCACCATATTCAAAAAACATACCTATTTGCTTCAATGAATTACGTAAATTATTTGTGTCTATACCTTCCTTATCAGGAGTATCAATTAATAATAAATTAGGGTAGTTTGTATCTTTTTTTTCTAATGAAATATTTAAAAGAGTCAAAAAATACATTAGTCTTTTATGAACACTCGCACTACTTTCTCTATATTCTCCATTATTTATAACAGGCATATAACTATCATTAATTCTAGCACTAGTACAATGCTTATCAACTTTAATTAAAAATTCTTTATATATTTCACCAAATAAATCTTTTTTACTAATAATGTCTTTTTTAGCTGCGTTTTCGTATTCATCTGTTTGAATCTTTAATAATTCTAAATCTTTTTCTATTCTTTCTAATTCAGAGTCCACTTTCTCCTTTTTAATAGAAAATTCAATATCTTGCTTTAATTTATTTATCTTTTCATTAACATTAACAATGTTATCATCAATTGCTTTTATTTTTGAAATATCATAAGGACATTCAATATTTTTACTAATTTCATTAATTTGCCATCTTAATCTTTTTTTCTGTTCTACAACTGATTCTTTTTCAGAATATAAATCGTTAAGGATATTTTTAGTAAAAGACTCCGTATATTTAAGTGATTGCAATGATTTCTTTTTTGTTATAATCATATCTATATACTCTTTTTCATTATAAAAAAATTGTTCATATTCACTTTCATCTACATTTTTACCGCAAATACATTTTCCAACTTCTCTATCAACTTTTTTCAAACAATATGGACAAGTATCAGGAGAAAATAAACCTAATTTACTATGAGTAAATTTAATTTTTTGTATCTGCCTCATTTCGTTATCTAATTCTTTTGCTAACCAATTAATCCTATCTAATTCTGTTCTTTTATTCTTAATCATTTCATTTAGTTCATCTAATTTAAACTCCACATTAATAATTTTGCTTTTTAATATTTCGATTTCAGTCATATACTTGTCAGGTTTCTTATTCTCACTTTGTTGTTTCTCTCTTTCTATCTTAAGATACTTCAAATCATCTGTTAGTTTATTAAGTTCAAAATTCAAGTGCAAAGAATTAACTAAATCTTTACCTCTATCTTCGCTGAAGGACCTAAAAAGCTTAAGAATATCCCTTTTAGAGTATTTTTCTCTTAATTTTGAATTATAGTTAGAAAGAGAATCATAATAATCATTATAATTTTTGCCTATTAAAATTTCAAAGATAGCTTTTCTAAATGCCTCAGAATCAATCAAAGAATTATTACTATCTAAATCTTTAAATATCCTCTCAATACTTGTTCTTTGATCATAATATATCAATCTCATTAAATCTACAAAATTAATTTTCCATTTTTTTGTTCCTTGGCTTATTTCAAAAACTTTAATTCCTAATTCATTTAATATCCAATCTGAAAAAATGTCAGTTTCATATTCTTCCTCTAAATCATTTGACTTATTTCTGAAAACTCTATAATGTTCAGTCTCGTTAATCTCTATATTAGTAACAGAAATATAATTCTTATCAAAACTTCTTTCTAATAAATAATCCTTTTCATCTATCTCAATAAATAATTTAACAATATTATTAGTATCTCCACAAATTTCTTTATGTCTATTCTCATTCTTTTGTTTTTTAAATTGCTTAACACTTCCACCCAAAGCAAAATAAATTAGATCCATTAAAGTAGTTTTACCATTTCCATTTGAGCCCAAAATAATATTTAAACCATTATTAAAATTAGGAGATTCAAAAAAATAATTATCACCACTATAAACTAACTTTCGCAGTGCTAATCTTCCCATTTTCCCACCCCATTATCAATAAATACTTTTTTTACAAATGTATTATATTTTATGCTTTTAATCCTAGGAAAAGCTTCCTTTAACTCATTAATTCTATTCTTTTCATCATAAAAAATACTATTCTTTAATATACCACTTAAATTTTTATTATTATTCAAAAAGACTCCAATAGAACTAAATCTATCCTTTTTGAAATCAACAATTTTTTTCTCTTTGAGTGAAAAAATCAATCTTTTTATATGATTATTAGTCATCTTTGACTTTGTATAAATCTTAAATAAATTCTCATATTCAATATGATTTAAGTTTTTACTACTATTATTAAATAACCTAATAAAAAGATTTGTACTAAATTCTGATGAAATGAAATTAATAATATAAGGTAACTTCATATAACTTACAAACATTTTAGTTTCTGAATAGCATTTCAAACAATTTAATATTAATAATATATTGTATGCTAAATAATTATAATCTTCATCAATTATATACATTATCTTTTTCTTCACATTCAAACTACTCTTATCCATACTAAACACTCCAAATAATTCAACTATTAAATTTATCAAATGCCAAATAACACTCTTCAAATAATATGTAAATCACCTTTTTTATTA
>JBDMZA010000739.1:0-2505 GCA_039770155.1 Clostridiales bacterium | reverse complement strand
TATAGAAAAAAGTGATAATGCATATAATATAAAATTTATAATTTAAAGGAGATAAAATAAAAATGTTAACTATTAAGAAATCTATAATTTCAATTTTATTATTAGTTTTAACAATATTAGTTATAGGAATTAATGCTTTTGCTGCTAGTAACTGGAATGTTATATTGCCAGATGACAAAGGAAATACAGATTTAGCTTCAAATAAAAAAGATGCAGAATATAATAATACTGCTTATGCAGCTCTTGATTCCATGGGAGGAAGTTATACAAAGATGAATGTTTGGGTTCGAACTGGAGTAAATGGAACTGGTAAGCAAGTATCTGGTGTGTTCATTATATATGAAGGACAAGGATATGTATCTGCACCTATATCAGGAGTTAGCAATGGAACATATACATATTTAAGAGGTGAAAATTATAAAGATACTTATGTAACTGTGTCAGCACAAGGAAGATATTTTAATTAAATACATAAATAATTAAATATAGAAAGAATTCAATATATTGAATTCTTTCTATATTTATGTTAAAATACAACAAATTACTATATATACAGCTTTGTTTATTATTAAAGATTAAATTTTTAAGCTTGACAATAACATATTGTTATGTATAAATATACAAGGATTGGATATGAATTAAATAAGCCATTTAAGTGAAGTGTTTAAAAGATTTTTAAAATAAGTATAATCAAACCAGCATTTGAATTGGTGTACTGATTAGTAATACAAAAATGAAAGGATTTTAAAAATTGGAAATAATTAAAACTGATTTAAAACTTATGCTTTATAAAAAAGAATTTTATATTGCACAATTAATTATGTTTTTGCTGTGCTTTGGAAATTCCATGATTTTATATAATAATTATTATGGTAAAGATATTTCAAATGTTATACAGGCTAGTGGTTTTAACATGGGGATTAGCGGAAGAAGTGTAAGTACTATTTTTTTTACAATTATTTATTCTTTTATGTTTCCTCTTATTGTTTGTTTATCTTACTCGGATAGTTATTTATTTGAGAAATCTAAAAATATTAATATTCTTATGATAACAAGAGTTAATAAAACTAAATATTTGTTGTCAAAATACTTAGTAATAGGTTTTTCTGGATTTTTAGTGATATTTATACCTTATATAATAAACTTTTTAATTTCTTTTATTGTGGCTCCCATGTACAATGATTATTCTCATTCAAATTTAGGTTCTGATATATATATACCAACAACGGAAAATATTATTTTTCCAGAGATTTATACAAAATATCCTTATCTGGAGAGTTTGATATATGTATTAATTCCTTCTATGTTTGGCTCAGCTATTGCTCTAACATCATATTCAATATCATTATTGAAAAAAGTAACTAGGTTAACTGTACTTATATTACCTACTATTATATATAATTTGTATTCTTTTATTACAGCTATTTTTCAAGGGCCATATTTATCAATAGAATGTTATCTGCATCCTGATGATGGTTTAACAGGTTTGTCAATATGCAAATTGTTGGTGATTTTTATATTTTTAATACTTTTGAGTTTTATACCATTAATGTTAAAAATTAAATTGAATAAAGATGATTTTTAGTTAATTTATTGAATTACATGTTGTACATGTCAGAGTGAGAAAATTATAGTTATGTATTCAGAATTTCTAATCGTAAAGATGTAAAATAGTATATGAATAAATTATTGTAAAATATGGAAGGAGAAGAATAAAAGTGTGAGTAGAAAAATTTTGAATTTAACATTGAATAAAATAATAACAATAGTAATAATATTTATTGTTATATCAAACATTATTGCAGCTATATTAACAAGGTTTAGTTATACAGATTACACAGAAGATTATAAAACTTTTAAAAAACTAAAAGAAAGTTATTATTCAGAGGCTGTATTTTTTAGAAAAGAACTAGAGGCTTCAAATTTTTCAGAGTTTGCTTCTGTAGAAAAAGAAACTAAAAATAATTTAACATATGATTACGAATTTTTATTTAAGGAATCAGATATTGTTGTTTCTGCTTTAAAAGTTAATGAGGATCAAAAAAGATTTTCAACTTTGAGTAAAATGAAGATATCAACTATTAATAAGGGAAAGTCACTTATTAAAGATGAGTATATATTTTTATATGAGCCATATTATTTATATTTTGAAGATAAAACTTTTAGAAATATTGATGGCTATATTCCAATGATGAAAAATGAAGAGTATTTTTTGTTTTTGAAAAGAAAATATGAGGATAACGAATACAGAAATGATGAACAGAATAATATGTTTGTTCTTACAACAAGAGATAGTTTTAGTAAATATCCAATTGGTAATTTGAATTTATTTGTAGTGAATAAGCCATATACAGTGATAGACATAGAAGATTATGATTTAGCGGTAGAAAGTATAAATTCAGATATAATAAATGAATACAAGCCTATTTATAATAAAATTAATGAAAATATAAATAATCAATAAATTTTAAGGAGATGGATATTTGATTAGAGAGATGAAATATT
>JBDMZA010000738.1:0-4099 GCA_039770155.1 Clostridiales bacterium | reverse complement strand
TAAATATAGTAGCATAAATCTTTCCAATAATATAATAAAATAAGAATCTATTTAAAAATTTATTACTCAATTAATTTGCTAAGAATAGCCTAAAAAATAATACCCCATTCTTTTTGCCTGGAATTAACTTAAAGGGTACGAATTCATTCTCGATACTATTTCAGTAATCTTCTTTTTTGTCTATACGATTCATTAAATTACACCTCCTCATATTTTATTTTTACTAATTTATCTTTATTGGAATGTAAAAAAATATGTCAATATTTTGACGCCTATGTTGATTTTAAAAGAAATCAATGTTGAAATTGATATTTAACTATTCATAAACATAAAAAAAGAGTCTCTAAAATTTTTAACAGACTCTTTTTAACATTTTATTTAAATTAAATTATTTCATTTTAAATAAATTCCAATAAATAAAAGAACTAACTTTATTTCTTAATAACTTACTGCAAATTCACTTCCATCCCATATTGCTAAAATAGGTTTATCTTCTACATATTGTTCAACTATTTTTACTTCTTTAGTAGATATAACTTTTCCATCTTTTTCACAATTAACTACTAAACTGTCTTCAATTTTGCTTTCATTTGCTTCCAAAGACACTTTTACAGTTTTAGTTTCTCCAGGTTTCATATCTTCTGAACTTCCCTTTGAATCTCCAAGATATAAATTATTTATATCTCCATTATTATTTATTAACATCAATTCAATTTCCATAGTTTCAACTACTGGTTTTACTGTTGGTTCTTCTGTAGGATCTACTTTAGGTTCTTCTGTAGGATCTACTTTAGGTTCTTCTGTGGGATCTTCTTTAGGTTCTTCTGTGGGATCTTCTTTAGGTTCTTCTACAGGTGTTTCTGTAGAATCTTCTTTGTTATTTTCTGCATCAACTAATTTGTCTACATTTTTACTTAAAATATCATCCGCTTTATCAAGCGACTTATCTACTTCTGTATCATCACATGATACAAGAACAAACACTAAACTCACCATTAACACTAACATAATAATTTTTTTCATAATTTTACCTCCTAGATTAATTAAAAAATTTAAAATAATTTTCTAAACTATACTTCCATCTCAATTGCATTCCTTACTCAATATAATAATAATCGTTATTATTATAAAAAATGTACTTTTATCTCTACATATACTTACACTTATAAGCACTTAAAGAAATCTCTTATACTCCCCCTCTCACTTAATTTAACTTTTTAAAAATATATGATAAATATTAATACCTTACTTATGAATACAAATATTTATCTTTAATTATTTTAATCACTAATAGTAAAACATTTTTACTATAGTACATAAAAAATAAATTTTTCTCTCTTTACTTTAAAATTCGAATTTAAGTTACATTTCTATATTTCCCAAAAGAAATATGTTGATTTTATAATATTTTCTTTGTCTTAATCTTAAATATGGTAATTTAGCTCTTTAATCTAAATTAGTACATCCACTAGTATAAACCTTTACACTGCTATTTGCTTTAGATTTTTTTACCATTGGCCTAATTATATATATTTTTTTCGATATAATATATACATAATTATTACATTTGAATTCATATGGAGTGTTAACACCATCAAAACAGGTTTTTAAACTGGCAATAAATTGCATAATCTCAAAAAATTATAATAATTATTTCCTAACAAGTTTAATAATGAATTTATTCAATTTCGTCTTTTGTTATAAAATTAACTATTTTGAATTAAGGTATGTTTGCATCCAGTAATTCTTTTTAATTCCTAATAATGTATTAATTCAATTTTAAATCCTTCTTTTTTTCATAATAATGAAATGCTCTGATCACTCTTAAATATATTTACAATAATATTCTCTAAAATTTAAAATAATATAATCCATTTATAGGTGAATCTTCTACATATTGAACTATAAAATAGGCTTCCCCTTAATCCGTTCTAATCAGGATAATAGTTTTATCCTCAAATAATTTGTTTATGGTAAAAATTTAAATAATTGCAAACCAGATTGGAGAAAACATATGGAAATATTTTATGAAAAATACAAAATCAGCACAGATAAATCTTTATTATCATTAGAAAAGATTAAAGAATTTTTAGGGAAAAGCTATTGAGAAAAACAGAGATGTTAATACAATAAAAATATCTATTGAAAATTCTAAAAACATATCTGGAATACTTGGTACAAAAGCTGCTCATAAATTGTATGAAAAATATGGTTTTAAAAATTCAGAATTAATGATAAAACCAAAAAGTAATATTGACAAATAATACTTTCTAATGTTATATTTAATTGTACTGTTGATTTGGAGAGATGGCTGAGTTCGGTTGAAGGCGCTCGATTCGAAATCGAGTGAGCGTTTACGCGTTCCGTGGGTTCGAATCCCACTCTCTCCGTTAAATTAAAAAAAGCTCTGATTTTGATATCAGAGCTTTTCTAACAATTTTTCTAACAATTTTGTATTTGGTTTTTTATTTACTCTTTTAAATTACACTATCTATTTCCTTTTCTTATTAAATTGTTCATTAATTTTATTGGCAGAATTAAATTTAGATTCATATTCAAGATGTGTATAATATTTAGACGTAATCCACATATCAGCATGACCTAACCATAATTGAATTTCTTTCATGCTAACACCAATTTTAATTAAATAACTTGCTATACTATGTCTCAAATCATGAAACCTTATATGAGGCATGTCATTTTTCTCTAATAATTTACTAAATGTATGATTTAATGTATGTATACTTAATGGTTTTCCATCTGCATATATACAAATAAGATCATTGTCATCATATGCTTTTCCAAAAAATTTCTTATTATTTTTCTGTTGACTTTTAATCTCATTCAAATATTCTTTTACACATTCCATCAGCGGTAATGTTCTACGTGATGAAATTGACTTTGGTTTCTTTTCAACTTGACTACTCACTCTTGTTCTCTGATTTCTTATAGTAAAGCAACCTCTTTTAAAATCTATATCTTTCCATCTTAAGCCTAATACCTCTCCTCTCCTTAATCCATAATGCAAAGCCATAAAAACAGCTGCTTCAATAGCAGTATTTTTTGTTATTTCTAATACTTTTTCTAATTGTTCTATTTCATAATAGCTATGAATATATTCTTCGCCTTTAGGTAATGTTACGATTTTAGCAGGATTTTTTTCTATTATATTTAGTTTGTCAATAGCATATTCTAAAGCACTTCTAATATTATAATAATGTTTTTTTACATAACTGGCTGATATACCACCTTTTTTATCTATTCTTCCTTTTAGATATTTAAATTTTATATAAAGTTCAATATCACTTGTAGTTAAATCTTCAACATTAACATTTAATTCTTTGAAATAAGGAATTATATGTGTTCTAATATTTATACAATAGCCTTGATATGTTGTGTCCTCAACCTGAAATTTTATAACATCTCTAAGCCATATCTCCATTAATTCATGAAATTTTAATCTGTCATTATTTTTTGATTTGAAGGTTATCAAGTTTTGACTTACATCTTTTAAAATCTTTTTCATTCTTCTTTTAGCTTCTCTCTCATCGCCTGTTTTAGTAGATATCCACTTCTTAATATATTTACCAAATTCATCTTTTAGGCTAATAACAACATAATAATAATTTCCTTTTTTATGTAAGCTCCCTTTCATTTGTACCTCCCTAAATTTCAGATTTTTTTAACCATTTTAATAATTCTTTTCTTGGAATCATGTACTTTTTACCAACTCTAATATTTGGTATTTTATTTTCTCTAACAAGTTCATAAGCCTTATTTAATCCTATATCCAAAACTTTTGTTAAATCATTTACGTTATAAACTAATTTTTCCACTTTTAATCCTCCATTTCAATCTATATAATTTTATAATTATTGAAAATTAGGAGATGATATCCTCTCCATTAACTAAATATCATATTTTGTTCCATTAAAATTAATATCCCTATTCAAATACTTTAAATAAGTTTTCCCATCAAGATTATGACCTAATAATTTTTTTAAAGTTGTTATAGTCTTGTCTTTATCAGCTTCATAGTGATAATAGACAATCTGAGAAAAGATTCTCCTAAGATCATGGGTTTCAAATCCAAGTTCAT
>JBDMZA010000737.1:0-2817 GCA_039770155.1 Clostridiales bacterium | reverse complement strand
TTTTCATTTTCATATTTTTTACTTGGACTTAAAACATCAATTACAACATCACCAGCTTTAAATTGATCTCCCTTTTGTACTTTAACCAAATTAGTTCCATTTTTATCTACTTCACCATACAAATTTATATCACTAAATTCTGGTATAATTAAGTTTTTTACGTCAAAGCTGTCTACGATTGACTCCAGACCACCGAGGTGGGTCGGAGGTCTTATGAGAATAGTTTTTCTCGAAATTCAGAAATGTCGAAAGTATAATTCATCTCATCTTTTTCTCATTCAAGAAAATTATTTAAACTAGAAAACACAAAACCTGTTTTTCCTAAAACCTGTTTACCAAATATTATTTCTTCCCTTAATTCTGAACTTCCTCCAAGTTTTAAATAAAAATTAATATTTGGATTTTCATCTAATGACCAAATTACCATTTTATTGTATTTTTTTAACTTTACTAAATCATTAATAGCATATTTAACAAGGTTTCTCCCCAATCCCATTCTCTGGTAATCTTTTAAAATATACAAAGCATATATTTCACCAGTATTTCTAAATTTGTATTTATCTATATTATTTAACTCTCCATATATTATAAACCCAACTATTTTATTGTTATATAGAGATACACATCGATAAATTTTGTTACTTTTAAAACTATTTTTCATCTTCAATATTTTTTTAGCTTTATCTTTTTCCCTGTCTAACAAATAATCGTTATTAATTATTCCATTATAAGTAGTTTTCCAAACTCTTATATTTATATCAACAATCTCCTCAACATCCTCTATATTAGCTTTTCTAATTTTAAACATAATAAACTCCATTTTATTTTCTAGTATTTCATCCTATAATAGTATGATTCAAACATACATAATTCTAATTAATTCAAATTTTTTATTTTATCAATTACTTTAAACGAAGTATCTTCTATTGATAAAAATTCATTATTAATCAAATACATTTTAGGCTTTGTTTTATTAGCATTCTTTTTAATCCAATTATTAAATTGTAAATGTTCGTTTATATATTCTTTATTTGAACAATTTCTATAATCTGGTCTTTCAAGCAATCGTTTTTCTATAGATTTATCAGACGATACCAGAGCTATATAATGAATTTTCTCAAAAAATTTTCTTTGCTCACAATCTTCATATTGTTCAGGAACACCACAACCAACAAGAAGTACACTTTTTCCAATCTGATTAATATTTTTACACACCCTAAGCCACATTTCTCTAAATTCTTTATATTTACTTTCTGGAGAATTAAAATAATTATTCCATAGTAAATCACATTCCATAACAACAACTTCATTATAATACTTTTGAATATATCTTCCAACAGTTGACTTTCCTGCTCCACTTGAACCAGTCAATACAAAGAGAGGAAGTTTAATGTATGTATCTGTATTACCACATTTGCATTTTAGTTTACCACAACCTCCTTCTTTAATATTTGAGCTTTCGAATTTTTTCCCACATTTATTACAAGTCATAAACATATGTTTTACCTACTTTCAATAACATTTATCTTTTATAATACTATTTGATAATTTTAAAAATTTTCAGCACCAATACATTGATAAAAATTCGAACCAAAGTTTTTCAGAAATATTTAAAAACGATATTGAAAAAGAAACTATGGAAGCAGAAAGAAGAAAATCCTAATATAGAGTTATTTATAAAATTTTGTTGAAATTTATATTTCTATTTGATTGTTTTTGACTTTTTTTGTTTTCATTTTTATTAAGAACTAGTTTATATTTATTATTAGGGTATTTTTACCGTATTTTTCGCAAAGTTATTAAATAAAATGAAGGAAGTTAAAAAAATGGATAAAAATGAAAGCATTAATTTGAAAGATGAAGGATATTTTTTTAAGATAATAAAAACTTCAATTAATATTCCAGGTTTTAGAATAAGTAGAAGTGATTTTTAAAAAAAAGAATTAAGTAAATATTTAGATGAAGAAACTGTTGATAAAGCAATTGAAAATAATCCAGCTTATTCTGGAATTGATAAAAACTTTATTCAAAAAATTGCTAAAGAGTGTATAAATTATGAAACTACAAAAGTAACAGCAATCTCAACATTAACTGGAATGCCAGGTGGATTTGCTATGTTAGCAACAATTCCAGCAGATATTACACAATATTTTGCACATGTAATTCGAGTTATTCAAAAATTAATTTATTTATATGGATGGGATGAATTAAATGATAAAGATGAATTAAATGATGAAATGATATATAAGATTACATTGTTTATGGGGGTTATGTTTGGAGTGAGTTCAGCAAATCAGACTATTGCCTCTATGTCTAAAGTAATTATGAAAAATGTTGTAAATAAATTACCACAAAAAGCACTAACAAAAGGAACGATATATCCCATAGTTAAAAAAGTAACCCAAATAATAGGAGTAAAAATGACAAAACAAATTTTTGCTAAAAGTGTTGGAAAAGTAATCCCAATAGTAGGTGGTCTTGTTTCAGGAGGATTAACATATTCAGCATTTAAGCCATCGGCTAAAAAACTTAAAAAATATCTTGAAGAATTACCACTTGCAGATGCCTCTTTCTATGAAAAAAAAGAAAAAATTCATATTTAATATTATCAATTTTCCAAATCAAAAATGTATACAGACAACAACTCGAAAAACCATCAAATTTATATCTGAACATAAGTAATTCAGAAGTTGAGGTTTGTCCATAATCCTAGTGGGTGGCAAGGCAAACGCATATGAAAATTTTAGTCTCAAAAAAATAGTTAATATTAGAAATTATAGTCAAATAGGATTATTATACGAAAAATATAACCTTCAA
>JBDMZA010000736.1:0-3345 GCA_039770155.1 Clostridiales bacterium | reverse complement strand
ATATGAGGATAACTAATATCAAAGTGTATTGTAAAATAATGGAGTAGATTGAAATTAGAAATCTCATTTGTTATTTATTTTTTGGGTTTTATATATAATAGAATTTATTAAAAAATTCTAAAGAATATAATCGTATTTTTAAGTAAAAATTACATAAAATTACAATGAATTTCCTTGTATTTATATTAAGATAGAAGACAAAGGGGAACTAACTAATAATATCACAAAAGAGCTAAATATATAATTATTTCATATTCAAAAAAAATAGAGAGATAAAATTCATTATGTTTTAGGAAGGATACAAAAGACATGAACGAGGAATTGAAAGATATAATGAAAAAAATTGAACAACTAAGGGAAGATATAAATAAGATGGTATTAGATAACTCATTAGGAGATGAGGAAGTTATCAGTAAAAGTAAAATAATGGATGAACATTTAAATAAATATCAAAAACTGATTAACTCAAAAGAAACTCAATGTGAATTGGAAGAAATGAAAATAAAGGAAAAAAAAAATTGCTATTATGAAGTCCTTAATTCTGATGCTAGAGAAACTAATAATAAAGAACTTGAAAGAGATTTAGTTGAAAGTACAGAATGTCATATTGACATTGAAAGATTTTTAAGTGAAGAATCAAAAAAAAATCCTAATAATAGTATAAAAAATACTAATTTTGAATATGATGAAGTTGAAATAAATAAGGATTTGGAAATTGAAGGATTTGTATGTAAAAACAAGGATATAAAAAAATTAAAAAGAAGCTTAAAAAACAGATGAACAGAAAAAGTTGTTATTGCTTGACTATGGACACTAATCTCAGCTGAATAAGTTGAGATATTATTTTTTAGAGCTTCCTAAAGCTAATTTTATGTCGAAAAATTATTGTAATCACATGACAATATTCGAGTAAATAATATATATATATGATGTATAATGATATATAAGAGGTTAAAATATATTATATTACAAAATATGTATATAAAGGAGCAAAATATGTATTTATTAATTTTTATTTTTGGTATAATTTTTGGAGGTTTAGGTGGTATTTTTTTGGAAAGTAAAAATGCTCAAAATGATATAAATAAAACAAAAAAAGAATTGATATCAAAGGAAAATATTATAGTATCTCTAACAAGAGAGATATTACATTTAAGAGAAAGACGTTGATTTAAACATCAACGTTTTTTTTATGCAGAAAAGTAAAAATAAATTAATTTTTATGAGTAATAAATCTTATGATTTTATTGATGTTCAGTATATTCATAACAAACAAAAATATTTTTTCTGTGATCTTAATTGATTAAGAATTTTTTCAATGATATAATTAGCCACATGTTGAAGGATTATATAAATATAATATAACTATTAATATTTAAAATAAACTTAATTAAGGCATAATCAAAAATTTCATAATATAATTTAAAATCTGCCGTAAAGGAAAAATATATTTGGAGGAATTTTAATGAGAAAAACAAAAGTAATATGTACATTAGGACCAGCAGTTGATGATGAATTAATTTTAGAGAGACTTATATTGAAAGGCATGAATGTTGCCAGATTAAATTTTTCACATGGAAATCATGAAGATCACTTAAAAAGAGTTAAAATATTTAAGAAAGTAAGAGATAAATTAGGGTTACCTATTCCATTACTTTTAGATACAAAGGGTCCAGAAATAAGACTTGGGAAATTTGAAAATAATGAAGTTTGTTTAAAAGAAGGAGAGTCTTTTGTATTATCAAATAATGAAGTAATGGGAAATGAAAAAGAAGCAACTATAACTTATAAAAATTTATACAAAGATGTTGAAAAGGGTAGAAAAATCCTTATAAATGATGGTCTTGTGGAATTAGAAATTCAAAAGATAATTGGTAAAGATATACATTGTACAGTTTTAAATGGAGGCTTAATAGGAAACAATAAGGGAATGAATTTGCCTGGAACAAAAATAAAATTACCTTCTTTAACAGAACAAGATGTAAAAGATATAATATTTGCTATAGAAAATGATTTTGATTTTATAGCAGCGTCTTTTGTGAGAAAAGCTTCTGATGTAATTGAGATAAAAAAAGTACTTGAATTAAATAAAGGTGAAAGCATTAAAGTTATTTCTAAGATTGAAAATAGAGAGGGTATAGAAAATATTGATGAAATTTTAAAGGTTTCTGAAGGAATCTTGGTTGCAAGAGGAGATTTAGGAGTTGAAATTCCAACAGAGGAAGTACCAGTAGTACAAAAAATGTTAATAAAGAAATGTTATCAAAGTGCAAAACCTGTAATAACTGCTACTCAAATGCTTGATTCAATGATGCGTAATCCAAGACCAACAAGAGCAGAAGCAAGTGATGTTGCAAATGCTATATATGATGGTACAAGTGTAATTATGTTATCAGGAGAGACTGCTGCGGGAAAGTATCCTGTTGAAAGTTTAGAAACAATGGTAAGAATTGCAGAACAAGCAGAAAAGGCTATCAATTATTGGAAGAGATTTTCAAATGTAAATTTTGAAAAATTGTCAAATGTAACAAATGCAATAAGTCATGCTACTTGTACTACTGCACTTGATTTAAAAGCAACTGCAATTATAACTGTAACACATTCAGGACATACAGCAAGAATGATATCAAGGTTTAGACCTCAATGTCCCATAATTGCTACAACAATTGATGAAAAAGTTCAAAGACAGCTTTCTTTATCATGGGGTGTATATCCATTTTTAGTAGAAGAAGTTTCAACAACAGATGAGATGTTTGATATGGGAGTTGAAAAGGCTTTAAGTTCAGGAATCGTTCAAAATGGTGATATTGCTGTTATAACTGCTGGTATACCTGTTGGGTATAGCGGAACAACAAATATTTTAAAGGTTCATGTTGTTGGTAAAGTTTTGGTACAGGGAATGGGAGTTGGTACAGGATCAGTTGTTGGTGAATTATGTGTTGCAAGAACTGCTGAAGAAGCACAGGACTTATTTACTGATGGAAATATTCTTGTAGTGCCTTATACCAATAATGAGATGATACCTGTAATAAAAAAATCTTCAGCTTTAATTGTAGAATGTGATGGAATTGGCTCTCATGCTGCTACTGTCGGATTGGCATTAGATATTCCTGTTATTGTAGGTGCGCATAATTCTACACAAATATTAAAAACTGGAACAGTGGTTACTATTGATTCAGAAAGAGGACTTATTTATAGTGGAGAAACAAAGATTTAAATGTATTTACAATATCAAAAAATAAACTAGTCAACTTTTTGATTGTGCCTAAGGAGAACCTAAAAAATAATACCAAATTCTTTTCGTCTGAAGTTCGCTTAAATCGTGCGAATTCATACTCGAGAATT
>JBDMZA010000735.1:0-3122 GCA_039770155.1 Clostridiales bacterium | reverse complement strand
AATAGAATTATTAAAGTTAAACTTTTATTGCTAAATAGTGTTATTGAATTAGGTAAAATACTTGATTTACTAAGCTAAAAAAGGTCGAGTGCCTACAAATCTTTTATATAAAATTTAAATTTTAAATACAAAATTGTTAGAAAAATTGTTAGAAGTAGCGTGAAGAAAACCCAATAAAAATTTACTTTATTGGGTTCGTTTGCTGTACTTATTTTTATTTTTTTAAAAACAATTGTATAATAAAAATATAATATACTGGAGGAGATAAAAATGAAAATAGATGATTTGAAATATGTAATTGAAACTGAAGATAAATCTGATTTTGTAATAAGAATAAACGATGATAAAAATAAATTTTTATGTGATCCTGAATTATATTCTGATTCAATAATTATTAAGGTTTATGGTGGAAATAGTCTAAAGGAAAAATATAAAAAAATAGGTGTTATTATGGGGAGATATTTTAGATTGTCAAAATTAAAATATGATTTATTTGAGGATATTTTTGATTGTGTTGATCAGGAAAATCATGAATTATATACTGACTTATATGATGAAAATACTGAGATTAATGATAAATATGTTGGACTTAAAAGGAATATTTTTCATATAGAGAAATTTTATATAGAAGAAGAATATAGAAATATGGGACTTGGATCAAAGATTCTTATTCATTTGGATGATGTATTATCTTTAAACATAAATTGTGAAGTTGGAGCTTATATTTTAAAACCAAATACAATAAAAAAAGATAAAAATGATGATCTTACTTCAATAGAAGATAAAGTTTTATATAAGAGGTTAGTAGACTTTTATAAAAGATTTGGATTTAAAAAAATAGAAAGTTCAGATTATATGTTTATCAATACTGATTATATTTCTAAAATGACTTCTTGAATTTAAAGTAATCAAATAAATTGCATAAAATTTATATTTTATATAAATGAAGTAATTGAACTAAATAATAGTGGGAACATTGGGTAAGAAATAATAATAAAAAACCAGATCGGAATTATTATGTGAGACTCTTTTCTATGTGTTTTGAATATATCTTCTGTAGTATTAGAAGTTTCACAGTTGGTGACAATAACTAGTGTGAATTTATTGATTTATATTATAATAAGTATTATAAATATATGTACTGATAGAATTTAATACATATAAAGTTACGAAATGAAAAAATTTTTTGATATTAAAACTAATGAGAATGGGGGATTTTTAATATATGGTTTTACTTATAGCAGCTTTAACTGCCATAGTAACATTATTGTCAAGACTAATTGCGATTAAGTTAATAAATAAGATAAAAAATTCAATGACAGCTAAAAACCTAAGACCTATTTTTGAATATAATGATGTAGTTAATGCTAGAAAATACTTTGTACAGACAAAGTTTCAAAATCAATCACCTACAAGACAGCTAGAACCTGGAAGAGATTATAGAGTTGCAAAAACTGAAATAATACCTGATTTAATAAAAAATACATTTGTTGAGAAGCGAAATGATAAATTTTATTTAATATTGGCTGATTCTGGAATGGGAAAAACAACATTTATGATAAATCTTTATATGAAATATTGTTCAGTTTTCAATTTTAAAAAGAATTATAAAATTAAATTAATAAGGTTTGGGCGTAAAGAGTTTATAAATGATTTTAATAATGTAAGCAGTGAACATAAGAAAGATACAATATTATTGATGGATGCTTTTGATGAGTACAAAGGTTTATTTAATAAAGATATGGAAAATATGACAAATGATGATTGTTTTAGAAAAAAATTTGATGAGATAATTGATAAAGTACAAGATTTTTTTATTGTTATAATTACTAGTAGATCACAATATTTTCCTGGAGAAGAAAGTAATCCATATGATTTAAAAATAGAAAGAAGTGATGCAAAAGGATACCATATATTACGAAAAATTTATCTATCACCTTTTGATTCAAGTGAAATAAAACTATATTTGAATCGGAAATATGGTTATATAAGATTTTGGAATAGGAAGAAGAAGAAAATTGCTAAAAAAATAATAGATAAGTCTCCCAATTTAATGGTTAGACCTATGTTATTAAACTATGTAGATTATTTGGTAGATGAGAATGCAAGCTATGAACATACTTATGATATTTATGAAAAGATGATTGAAGGGTGGATTGATCGTGAAGCTGAAAAGAGAAAAACTCGTTTTGAAGAAGATAGATTTAAAAAGGATTTGTTTAATTATTCTCAATTGGTTGCACTAGAAATATATATAAATAGAAATTTAAATGGAGATTTAACTTTGAATGGAGAAGAAGCAATAAGAATTGCTGAAATAAATGGTATTGATTTACGAGATTATGAAATTACAGGACAATCATTATTGACTAAAGATGCACAAGAAAAATGGAAATTTGCACATAAGTCAATTTATGAATTCTTTGTTGCCAAAGATATTATTGTTAATCTGAGAATGATAGATATAAACAATTTAGATGGAATGGATATGACCAGAAGATTTTTAATTGAAAAACATATAATTTTAAAGAAATTCGTCTTTATTAAAGGTGATGAATTTAATATGGGAAGTAAAGAAAATGAATTTGATAGATATAAAAATGAAACTTTGCATAGAGTTAGACTGAGGGATTTTTATATTAAAAAATATGCAGTAACGGTTGAAGAATTTAGAACTTTTGTAAATGAAACAAATTATGATTTTAAGTTTGATAAATTTTCAAAATTAAATGAAACAAATCCAATTACTAGTGTAAACTGGAATGATGCGAAAGAATATTGTAAATGGATTAGTGAAAGATATGGTTCAAAGTTTCGTTTACCAACAGAAGCAGAATGGGAGTTTGCGTGTAGATCAACCACAAGCACTCCTTTCAATACTGGTGAAAACTTAACAACTGATCAAGCAAATTATAATGGTGAATATCCATATAAAAATAATCAAAAAGGAAACTATTTAAGAAAGGTTATGCCAGTAGGAAGTTATAAAGCAAATGAATATGGTATATATGATATGCATGGCAATGTATGGGAATGGTGTGAGGATTGGTATAGTGATAAGTATTATGATGAATGTAAACAAATGGATGTTATAGAAAATCCAATGGGATCTTCAAGTGGTT
>JBDMZA010000734.1:0-6288 GCA_039770155.1 Clostridiales bacterium | reverse complement strand
GTATGTTTTTTATCATAATCTTCTTATAGCAGCTGGTTTATCAGTTTTAGGTGTTCTATATCCAAGGATTAGGAAAAAGCAAATTATTGAGAAGAGAAAGATAGAACTAAATTTTCAGTTTAAGGATATGATATATTGCATTTCATCTTCACTTAATGCAGGAAAATCTGTAGAAATGGCATTTAAATCATTGAAAAATGATCTTTCCATAGAATATCCTGACGATGATGCTTTTATAATAAGAGAATCAGAATATATTGCCAGGAAAATAGATATGAATACATCTGTTGAGGTAGCGCTACAGGATTTTGCCGATAGATCACATTTAGAAGATGTTCAAAATTTTGTTGATGTATTTAAAACTTGCAAAAGCATGGGTGGAAATATGATAGATATTATTAAAAATTCTACTGATATACTAAATGATAAAATTGATATAAAAAATGACATAGATACTTTATTATCTGCAAGAAAATTTGAACAAAAAGTTTTAAATTTAATGCCTGTTCTTATAATATTAGTTATGTCAATTATTGCTGCTGACTATGTGGCACCAATTTATGAAACTATTTTAGGTAAAGTTGTTACAACAATTTCGATATTACTTTTACTAGTAGCATATTTTATATCAGCTAAAATTATAAAAATTGATGTTTAGGGATATCCAAAAAATAAATCTACATTTTAAAATAATAAGTCACAAGATTGTACTGATTTTCAGATTTTAAAAATGTGATATTGTTTTTTATAATTTTCTTAATGTAATTTATGGGGAGAGTGAGAAATTTGGTGGAAAACATAGTACTTGGGATACTTTGTTTCAATGTTGTAATATTTATTTTGTTATATATTATTTCAAAAAATAAATACAAAAAATTAGTTAAACCATTAGACAAAAAGGAATGGAAATTAAAAGATATATATTCTGTTGGTTTATTAGTTCAGGATATTATTAAATATAGATTTAGGTTTAGATTTGATAGAACTGCCTTAAAACATTTATCAGAGTTATATGGGTTTAAATTTGGTAGATATCATCAAAAAATACACTTAGCATATAGAATTTCATTAGTAAGCATTGTATTAATATTTGATCCTTTTATACTCTATTTTAGTGGAGTAGATAAAAATAATATTATAGGATGTTTTGTATTTCTTATTTTAGCAATAGTAATTCCAGATATAGAGTTAAAAAACAAAGTTACAAACAGAAAAAATTCTATCAAAATGGATTTTCCGCTATTTGTAAACAAACTTGTTTTATTAATAAATGCAGGAATGACTGTTTCAGGAGCATGGAAAAGAGTAAATAAAGACAATAAGAGTAATAATGCTCTATATAAAGAGATAAGAACAACAATAGCTGAAATCGATGGAGGAAAACTTGAAATACAAGCTTATGAAGATTTCTCTAGAAGGTGTGGTATAAGTGAAGTTAATAAATTTATATCAGTACTTATTCAAAATGTTAAAAAAGGTGATTCAGAGATTATTTATACTCTTAAATTTATGGCAAAAGAGTGTTGGGAATTAAGAAAAAATACAGCAAAGCGTCTTGGCGAAGAGGCTTCAACAAAGCTACTTCTGCCAATGATGATTATGTTTATAGCAATAATACTCATTATTGTTACTCCGGCAGTATTACAACTTCAAACATTTTAGTTTGTTTATATATAAGGCATAATCAAAAATTTCATAAGATAATTTTTTTCTGAAAATACCGATGGTTTAACGAATTTTCAAAAAAAAGTTGACTAGTTTATTTTTTGATTCTGCTTAGGGATATCCAAAAAATAAACTCTAATTCTCGAGTATGAATTCACATGATTTAAGCGAACTTCAGACGAAAAGAATTTGTTATTATTTTTAAAGGGGGTGAATTAATATTATGTTAAAAATATATTTTTGGTTTAAAAATTTATTAGATGATGAAAACGGATTAGGAACAGTAGAGATAATTATTATAATAGCCGTTTTAGTTGGAATTGCATTACTTTTTAAGGATAAAATAACTGAGTTTGTCGAAAAAATTCTTGACAATGTATTCAGTGATGATGTTATAGATAAGGCTACAGAACCGCTAGAAGATTAATTAACCAAGCTTATATATAATTGTACTACAATCATATTAATTATTTATTTTAGTTGTAAAAGGTGGATTATATGGCAATAGTGATTAGTATTATATTGGGAATTTTAGTTGGATATATTGTGAATTTATACAATGAATTTGAGAATAGTAAAGAAAAACCCTATAAGTGGTATTTAGAAATATTTTATAAGAAAATAAAATATTTAGTTGTAGAATTAGCAACAATTATTATGTTCATAATTGCTTTCTATAAAGTAGGTACAATAAATTCATTGTATTTTGAATATATTTTTATTTTATCTATTATATTAGCAGCTACATTAGTAGATATTAGAATTAAAAAAATTCCGAATAAAATTATATTAATTGGATTTTTTGGATTAAGTGTATTTATATTGATAAACTTTAGTGCCATTTATATTATCAGTTCTATGATTGGGATAGTAGTTACTTTAATTATTCTGACTCCGATTTCTATTATATCAAAGGGATCTTTTGGTATGGGAGATGTTAAACTGTACTCTTTAAGTGGAGGTTTTTTAGGAGTAAATGGATTACTATCCTGCTTGTTTTTTTCTACGATGTTAGCAGCTATTACAGGTATGATTCTTATTTTTATTAAAAAAGTAGAAAAGAAAACTACTATGCCCTTAGCTCCATTTATACTTTTGGGTACAGTGATAACCATTATTTTTATTTAATAAATTTTGTCGGACAGATAATAAATTAAAAATACGTAATAGCTTGTCAGGAGGAAGGTTATGGACTACGAAATCCTAAATGATTTTAACATAGATATTGAAAATGAAAATAATGATAAGTATTTAGTTTTTTCTACCAATGCAGAAAAAAGTTATTTAAGTTATCAGGTAGAAATGTTATCAAACAATGATACAAACTTTTTACATATAAAAGTTAGAAGAATGGATAATAATATTAATTTTTATTATGATATTACATCTAAAATGAGTATAGTTGAGTATTTAGAGTCTTTTGAAATTGATAAAGTAAAATTATTGAAAATTTTAAAAAGTATAGTAAAGACATTATTTGACTGTGAAGACTTAATTTTATCAGATGCTTCAATATTATTAAAAATTAGTTATATTTATATTGATAAAAAGAGCCTGGATGTATATTTTGTGTATATGCCTATTGAAATGGAAAATAATTCTATAAATTTATTAAAAGATTTATTAACAGATTTAATTTCATCTAGAATAAAGTTTAGGGAAAGCTTAGACAGAGATTGTGTTCGAAGAATACTTGCTATGTTAAAGAGTGATAAATTTAACATTGTTAACTTAAGTAAGTTATTAAATGAACTTGAATTCGAAAATGATAGTGTTAAGAACACTGAAAACGTTGTAAATATTGATAATAATTCAGGTAATACTGGTTATTTAAGTACAAATAATGAAAATGATTTAATTAAAAACTTTATGGAATTTAAAGTTCCAGAAACATTTGATAAATCTAAGAAAGAATCTAAAAAGATAAATTTGGAAGGTATTAAAATAAATAGTAATATTGTTATAGGAATATGTATACAAATATTATTGTTTGTTATAGCAAGTATGTTAATGTTAACAGGAGTAATAAACAGCATGGGGAATAGTAATGAAACAACATTTGCCATATTTGCTGTTATTATTGGACTTCTTAGTGTATTAAATTGGAGAATAGTTCTCAGTAAGTCTTCAAAAAAGTCTATGGCCAAACCTGATAAAAAGAGAAATAGTTTTAATAAAACTCAAGAATATGATTTTGCAATACCTGGACAGGATGCTAATATTCCATCAATAAAAAGTGAGCCAAAAAAAGTTAAAGAAAAAAAAGTTAAAGAAAAAAATATTGCACCATTTATCGAACCAAATGTAAAAAACTTTGGAAAGAATGAGAAGGAGTTTTTTAGCAAAATAGTTATTCCTAAAAATAATGAAGAAAATAATAAGACTACAATGATTAAAGACCATATTGAAAATAAAGAAAATCAACTTAGTGATTTAGATTTGAAGGTTAGTAAAAACAGAAAAAAGGCAAAAAAATCATATTTAGAATATCGTGAAAATGGAAATCAATTAAAAATTATTATAGATAAGGATAAATTTGTTTTAGGTAGAATTCCAGCTAAAACTGATTATTCATTTAGCTCTAAAGATATTAGTAAATTGCATGCTAATATCTTTAGAGTTAATGGTAAGTGCTATATTAGGGATTTACAATCTGTAAATGGTACTTATATAAATGAAGTTAGGTTAAAAAGTGATATTGTGCATAAATTAAGGCATAATGATGTAGTTGTTTTGGCAAAGACAAAGCTGAAATTTAAAGAGAATAAATTTTGATATTATCTGGATGGAATGGTAGGGAGGTGGGAAAATGGTAAGAAAAAAAATATTGGATAAAGAAGGTAGTATGACAATTGAAATGACTATTGTTTTTCCAATTATAATGTTTATAATTATTGTATTTGTTTATGCAATATTATTTTTATACCAAACAGCTAATGCACAAAGTGTTGCAAATAAAACTGCTCAACATGGTACAAGTGCATGGAACTTAGTGGATAGAGATATGTATATTGGAAAAGTGTATCAAGAAGACTTTAAAGATAACGATCCTTATGGCAGGATCTTATCAATTGGGGAAAGTGATAGGATAGAAAAAATCAAGACATATGCATATACAATTCTTGGTCAATATAATGTACTGGCTAAAAACAATAAAGACGGTAAAATAAACAAGACAAAAGGTGCTGTTGAAGTTGAAATTGCAAATAATATTGTAACAAAAAAAATATCAGTTACTATAAGACAACCAACCAAAATTCCCATAGGTGGAATATTAAAGATGTTTGGTGTTAATCAAAATACATTTGCAGCAAAGGGATATGCGGAAGCAACAATAAATGATCCATCAGAATTTATAAGAAACACAGATTTTACTGCTGATATGGTAAAAAAAACAGAAAAAGGCAAAGGAATTATAGAAAAGGTTGGAGAGTTTAAAGATAAATTTTATTCATTTTGCTCAAAAGCAGGATTTGATTTTAAACCTTCAGATACTCCCGAAGAATCTGATCCAGTAGATTAGGATGAAATTAATACCATTGCGCTGATTGGTGAGATGAGGAATTAGGTGAAGCAGTAACAAAAATAAAGAATTCAAATACTAATTAGATGTTATTTGCAAGGGGAGAAATTATGATTATGGAAAGGTTTTTTAGGAAAACAAAAGGTGCAATATCAATTTTCATGGCAATAGTGTTATTCTCAATGGTTGCACTAACAGGAGTAATAATAGATGCAAGTAGAATAAGGTCAGGCGAGGCAAACGTAGATAGTGCAGTAGATGTTGCAGCAAATTCAATGTTAGCTCAATATGACCAACAATTAAAAGAGTTTTTTGGATTAATGGCATTGTCAGAATCAGATTCAGAAAAGTTAGCAGAAGATTTTAAATACTATATAAATCGAACCTTAATGGTAGATGGTCTAAAGGATGACAAAGCAATGACAAGTGATTCATGGGATAGATTTCAGAGTCTACTTGGACAAAATGACAAACAAAAAGGAAAGGGATATCTTGACATATATGATTTTACATCACCTGAAGTGGAAATAGAACCATTATATAGTTTGGCAGAAGCAGATGTTTTAAGAAACCAAATAGTTGATCATATGAAATTTAGGGCACCAATGTCATTAGGTGAAGAGATAATAGATAAAATAAATGCTTTGAAAGGGTATCAAAAACAAACAGAGACATTTGAAAAAAAGTTAGATATTGATAAAGAAATTGGTAAAATTGATGATGATTTAAAAGATTTGGGAGACCTAATACGTAATGTAAATAAAGTGCAAAGCAAAGATAAAATTGTTAAGGAAAGAATTGATGTAATCATAAGTAGTTTAGAAAAGAGAATTGCAGTCAAAATAAGGTTAAATGAATTAGAAAAACTTGAAAAAGAAAAAAATGAGACAGCTAAAGAGGAGAAACCACCAAGTACAACTGATGAAACAGAAGAAAAAGAAAAAACAGAAGAAAAAGACGAAAAAAATGATCTGGAGGGGAAAAGTATTGAAGAATTAAATGAAATGAGTACTAAATTAGAAAGCAAAATAACAGATTGTTTTGAAGGATATGATGATGAAAAAGGAAAACATAATGAAGGTTTGGTAGAGATAATAGAG
>JBDMZA010000733.1:0-5504 GCA_039770155.1 Clostridiales bacterium | reverse complement strand
ATTATAATTAAAAGCAAATTGAAATTACAATCATTTATCTACAATCATTTATCTACAATCATTTATCTACACAATCACTTATCTACAATCTTTAGAAATAAGAAAAGAACGACTACTACAGCTATTTTTTAAGGATTCATTAATTTATAATTTTGTTTTTTATAGGGAGGAAGGATTTATTATGAAAAAAATGATTTTGTTTTATCTATTGGTTTTTTTAATAATTATCGGAATATTTTTATTTAAAACCTTAAACAAGGTGTTTGCAACAGATTTAAGTGAAACTCAATTAGTAGCAACCGATGATATGCTTTTGTGGTACAAACTAAATGAATCATCAGGAACAATAGCAGAAGATTCATCAGGAAATGGAAATGCTGGAATACTGAAAGGTGGTGCTAGTTGGGTCCACGGTATAGGAGGTAATTGTCTTAAACTTGATGGAATTGATGGACATTTAATAATGCCTGATAATATACTTCAAGATATTGATGATATAACTATTTCGAGTTTTATGAAGTTAGATTCATCTGCTACTCCCCCTCAATGGTTAGCAACCTTTAGTAATACTTCCAATGGGTATATTTATTTTTCACCCAATCTTGGAAATGAGTTTAGATATGCAATCACACATACTAATTGGAGCGGGGAGTCAAAAGTGAGAAGTACTGCTATAGATACAAATATGTGGAGTAATGTTACAGTGACATATTCATCAAAAAAAAATATTGCAACATTGTATCTTGATGGAAAAATAGTAAGTGAGTCTGATGTGACAATTAAACCAAGCGATTTGGAACCTACTAATGCAAACTTCATTGGAAAACCATGGCCAGGTTATTCTGATCATTATTTTAATGGATGTGTAAGTGATTTTCGCTTATATAAAAGAGTATTGAGCGATTTTGAAATTGAAAATATAAGTAATAGTATGTCAAATGAAATAGTAAAAATGGACAAAGATGCTCTTGATTTGGGAGATCTAAGTCAAGTTACTGAAGAAATTGATTTGCCTACTAAAGGTGCTAATGGTACATCAATATCCTGGGCAGCATCAGATGAAAATACAATTTCATCAAGTGGAGTTGTTATACGTCCAACAAGTAGTGTTGGAGATAAAAAAGTTACACTAACAGCAACAATAACTAAAGGTATTATAAGCGACACTAAAGTTTTTAATGTAGTGGTAATTGCGTTATTAGAAAATGAAGATCAAGAAATATCAATAGCAAAAAATAGGTTGGAAATTCCAAATGCAGATAATGTACGTGGAAATATTACATTACCCAATACTATGATGGTAGGAAAGGAGATAGTAAAAATTATATGGAAGGTTGATAAAAAAGAGGTTGTAAATGTAAATGAAGAAATAAATGCAGATTATGATATTACGCCAGCTGGTGTTGTAACAAGACAGAGTTTGGATACAAAGGTATCATTAAAAGCAACACTATATCATGGGAAAATGGTTGGAACAAAGATATTTAAGATAATTGTAAAAGCAAAACCGATATCTCTAAGCGAATCTGATTATAATGGATATTTCTTTGTATATTTTAATGGTACAAGCAGAGATGATGCAGAACAAATCTACTTTGCTTCAAGTGAGGATGGACTACATTGGGATGAATTAAATGAAAATAATCCTGTCTTATCATCAACATTAGGAGATAAAGGTGTACGTGATCCATTTATATTGCGTTCTCCTGAGGGAGATAAATTTTATATGGTTGCAACAGATTTAAGAATAGCAAATGGTGCAGGTTGGAATGCGGCACAGACAAATGGAAGTAAATCAATTATTGTATGGGAATCTACAGATTTGGTAAATTGGTCAAAAGAGAGACAGGTGAATATTGCTAGAGATGATGCTGGATGTACATGGGCACCTGAAATTGTATATGATGATAAAACAGGTGAGTACTTAGTGTTTTGGGCATCAAAAGTAGCAGAAGATGATTATGCAAAACATAGGATATATATATCGAAAACAAGAGATTTTTATACATTTACCAAACCAGAAGTATATATTGATAGATCAGATGATGTAATTGATACAACAATTATAAAACATGATGGAATGTATTATAGATTTTCAAAAGATGAAGTAAATAAAAATATTATTATTGATAAAAGTGATCAATTGTTGCACAAAGAATTTGAAATGATACCAGCGGCAACTGTTTCTAGTCAAAGTGGTGTTGAAGGTCCATCTATTTTTAAATTTAATGGGGAAAATAAATGGTGTTTATTATTAGACAATTATGGAGGTGGGGGATATTATCCTCTTATTTCAAAGGATATTGATTCTGGTGAATTTACAAAACTTAAAAGGTCAGAATACTCACTACCATATGGATCTCATCATGGTTCAGTTATGCGAATTACAAAGAGTGAATATAAAGCTATTATGTCAAAATGGTCACAAGAAGTAGTAAAACCTGAGGAAGATCCACAGAAAACCCCTGTGCTTGAATATAAATTTGATGAAATAAGTAATGATAGTATAATTCTTGATACTTCAGGCAATGAATATACAGGTAATTTAAATGGAAATGCAACATATATAGAAGACCAAGAAAAAAAATCTCAGGTTTTATACTTAGATGGAACAAAAAATACATTTGCTGAGTTACCTCAAGGTTTTTTTGAAGGAAGAGATAATGTAACTATTTCTATGGATGTTAAACCTGAAACAATATCTGGTAATTTTTTTACTTTTGGAATAGGGAAAAATAGGAACAAATATATGTTTTTAAAAACAATGGATACTCAGATTCGAAATGCTATAACTATAAATTCATATCATTCAGAACAGGATGTCAAAGCTTCAACAGATTCTAATAAGAGTAAGTGGATGAACATCAAAATTGTTATTAAACCTACAAGTATGGCAATTTATAAAGATGGACGATTACTCTCTGAAAACAGTAATGTGACACTATCTATGTCAGATTTAGGTACTGATTTATTAACATACTTAGGCAAATCATTTTATTCAGAGGACGAATATTTTAAAGGTTATTTTGATAATTTAAAGGTTTATAATTACTCTCTTACAGAACTTGAAATAGCAAAAAAACATGGAATTAATGATGTTGCAATTGTAAAGAATGCAACAGCTGAAAATTATAGTATTATTAAAACAGCTGTAGATGAGAAGAGAAAATATGTAAAAGTATATTTTAGTCGAAACAATAGTACGAAAAATGATTTGAAACAAGTGCCACTTTTTTTAGAATTATCTGAAGGTTGCACTATAGATGGAATAAACGGAGAAAAGGTTGATTTATCAAAGAAACCTATTCATCTTATGATAAATGTTCCTGGACAAGCTAAACAACAATGGACTGTTAAAGGTATATTCTGTAATAATCAGGTTATAGGAGGAGAATTTGCAGATCCAGATATTGATGTTTTTGATGGAAAGTATTATATTTATCCTACAACGGATGGGTTTACAGGATGGAGTGGAACACAATTTCATGTGTTTTCATCTGATGATTTGATTAATTGGACTGATGGCGGTGTTGTTTTAGATGTAGCTAAAGGTAATGATATTCCATGGTCTATTGGAAGTGCATGGGCACCAACTATTGAAAAAAAAGATGGAAAATATTATTTTTATTTTTGTGCAAAACGTTCAGATGGAAAATCTTGTATAGGTGTTGCTACATCAAAAAGTCCTACAGGTCCATTTATAGCTGAGAAGAATCCTCTAATTACACCTGAAATAGTTTTTAAAGAAAGTGCAACAGTTGGGCAGACAATAGACCCATCAATTTTCACAAATAGTGATGGAACTTCATATATGTTATTTGGTAATGGAAAAGCCTTAGCTGTTGAATTAAATCCAGATATGGTAAGTATAAAAACAGGAACTATGAAAAATATTTCTGGTGCATATGATTTTAGAGAAGCAATTACAGTAACAAAGAAGGATGAAATATATCATTTTACATGGTCTTGTGATGATACAGGAAGTGAGAATTATCATATTAACTATGGAACATCAAAAAGTTTGTATGGTCCTATTGAGTATAAATATACTATTTTATCAAAAGATACAAGTAATGATATTCTGGGAACTGGACACCATTCAATATTAAAAATTCCTAAAAAAGATGAGTATTACATCGCATATCATAGATTTGTAACACCAATAGGGCAGTATCAAAATGGATTTGGTTATCATAGAGAGATTTGTATTGATAAATTGAAATTTGACAAAAAAAGTGGTTTAATGAAAGTTGTAACGCCTACGCTAAAAGGACTTACTAAGCCAGTTAAAATCAAAAAACATGAAAAATGGTATTGGATAAGAGAGTATTTTAAAGATATGCTAAAGAAGTTTATGAAATAATAAAAAACTTTTAAACAAATTGAATTTAATTATATATGTTAATATAACATACGATATTTGTAATTATAAATAAATTATATTTTTGATTAAAGACTAATGTTATTAACATAAAATGCCGATAAAGTTTATAAGGTTATAATTTATTATAGCAATTTGGTTTTAAATACAATTTATCAAATTGCTATAAATAAATCACATGGAAGTAAAAATTATGCAGGGAGGCTGGTTTTTATGAAAATTGATAGTTCAGTAATTAAACTTGCATCGAATTTTAGTAAAATTCAATATTACAAAAAAGATGAAAGTATAACAATAACTGGAATGAAGGAAGATGAAAATCAGAATGCAAAAAATCCTATGGATGATACTGTTGAAATTTCAAAAGAAGGAGAAAAAAAATTAGAAGAAGATACATTAGTTAGTAAGATGATTGATGATATAAATGATGTAGATAATATGAATGATGTAGATAATATTAAATTTGAACTTGACGAAAAATCTAAGGAAAAAATAGCATTACTTGAAAAATTTCTTGAAATGATAACTGGTAAAAAGATAAAAATTAAAATTTTTGATGATGAGGTGATGAAAGATAAAAAGGAAAATATGCACATTGTAGAACTTAATTTGTTTCCAAAAAGAAAGAAAATTAATATAAATCATACGAAAAATGAAAGGCATTATGAAAAACAAAACCTTGAGTTTTCATCAGAAGGTAATGTAAAAACTGGTGATGGCAGGGACATAAAATTTAAAGTAAATTTTAGTATGTCAAGAGAATATTATAATGATAACAATACTGATGTAAGAACTCGTAAGAATCTGGTTGATCCCTTGGTTATAAACTTTGATACACAGATTGCAGGATTATCAGATGAAAAATTTCAGTTTGATATAAATAGTGATGGTGAAAAGGAAAATATAGCACAATTATCGAAAGGTAGTGGATTTTTGGCAGTGGATAAAAATTCTGATGGTGTTATAAACGATGGAAATGAGTTATTCGGAACAGAATCTGGTAATGGTTTTAAAGATTTAAAATTATACGATACAGATAACAATAATTGGATTGATGAAAATGATGAAATTTTTAAGGATTTAAAAATATGGGTAAAAAATGATGAAGGAAATGATATACTTT
>JBDMZA010000732.1:0-5267 GCA_039770155.1 Clostridiales bacterium | reverse complement strand
TTTATTCTATTCAAATATTTAGATTATAGTATAGAAACTAAATTGATTAGTTTTTTTTTACACATTTTTTTATAGCTTTACAAATTTATATTACTAATATTTTGTTATAACATGCAATTTATAATTTCATTTAATTTAAATTCAATCTAATTTGCAAGTGAAATATATTTTAATTGCATAAAAGATAAAACCTTTACTAAATCTTGTTATATAAAGTTTTAGTAGAGAATTATATAAAAAATATAGAAATAGGAAGGTAGCGAAAATTATGACATTTCAAAGTTTACCAAAAAAACAAGGTCTATATGATCCCCAATATGAACATGATGCGTGCGGAATAGGCTTTGTTGTAAACATTAAGGGAAAAAAATCGCATGCACTCGTCCGTCAAGGAGTTGAAATACTAATTAATTTAACACACAGAGGTGGCTGTGGTTCAGAACATAACACAGGCGATGGAGCCGGAATCTTAATTCAATTACCTCATAAATTTTTTGCAAAAGTATGTAAAAACTCTAATATAAATTTACCTTCAGAAGGTAACTATGGTGTTGGAATGCTATTTTTACCTCAAGATTTAAATGACAGAAAAGAGATTGAAGCTAAAATTGAGGAAATAATTAATCACGAAGGTCAAAAGTTACTTGGTTGGAGAGATGTGCCCCATGATGATTCTATGATAGGCAAAACTGCAAAAAGAGTAATGCCCTACTTTAAACAAGTTTTCATAGAAAAAAGTAATGACATTAAAGACGAAAAAACTTTCGAACGAAAATTATATGCAATAAGAAAATCAGCAGAGAAATACTCCTTAGATTCAGGAAAACATTTTTATGCAGCAAGTTTTTCATCCAAAACTATAGTATACAAAGGAATGCTTACTGCATCCCAAGTTGATGAATTCTATTTAGATTTAAAGGATGAAGATTTTCAAACAGCACTTACACTAGTACATTCAAGATACAGTACTAATACTTTTCCAAGTTGGGAAAGAGCTCATCCCAACAGATATGTTATACATAATGGAGAAATAAATACCTTAAGAGGAAATGTAAACTGGATGAAAGCCAGAGAATCTATTATAAAAACTGATATTTTTGGCACTGATGTCAAAAATATTTTTCCAATAATAAATCCTGAGGGAAGTGACTCGGCAATGTTTGATAATTGCCTTGAATTTTTATCCCTTTCCGGTAGATCTATTGAACATTCTGCCATGATGATGATTCCTGAGCCTTGGTCAAAACATGAAAGTATGGATGAAAAAAGAAAAGCATTTTATGAATATCATAGTTGCATAATGGAACCATGGGATGGTCCTGCCTCTATTGCATTTACTGATGGTACAAAAGTAGGTGCTGTTTTAGATAGAAATGGATTAAGACCATCAAGATATTATGTCACAACAGATGACACTGTAATCATGGCATCTGAAGTAGGTGTCTTAAATATAGATCCTTCAAAGGTATTATATAAAGAAAGATTACATCCAGGTAAAACTCTACTTATTGATACAAAACTTGGAAAAATTATCGAAGATAATGAAATAAAAGAAAAATTATCAAATGAACATCCATATAAAGAATGGATTCAAGAAAATATGTTAACTATGGAAGGTTTAAAAGCTGCTCCATATATTACTGAGCCTGATCATGACACTGTATTTAAAAGACAAAAAGCTTTTGGTTATACTTATGAGGAATTAAAGAAAGTAATAACTCCAATGGCTCAAGATGGAATAGACCCCATAGGAGCTATGGGTTATGATTCTCCTTTGGCAGTTTTATCAGAAAAACCGCAGCTTTTATATAACTATTTTAAACAACTATTTGCACAGGTTACAAATCCTCCAATTGATGCAATAAGAGAGGAATTAATAACTGCCTCAGAAACCTATATAGGTTCAGAGGGAAATCTTATAAAGCCTACATCAGATGATTGCAAACAAATAAAAATTTCAAGACCTGTTATAAATAATGAAGAACTTGCCAGATTTATTCATTTAAATGAAAAAGGATTTAAAACTGTTGTAATTCCAATGCTATTTAAAGCAGCTGATAAAGGAATGGGATTAAAAAATTCATTGGATGATCTTTTTTCAAAAGCAGATCAGGCTATTGAAGAAGGTTCAAATATTTTGATTTTATCAGACAGGGGAACTGATAAAGAAAATGCAGCAATACCTGCACTTCTTGCCACATCAGGTTTACATCATCACTTAATCAGACAGGGTAGCAGAACAAAGGTAAGCATTATGGTTGAAACAGGTGAACCAAGAGAAGTTCATCAATTTGCTCTTTTGGTAGGTTATGGTGCTTCTGCAATAAATCCTTATCTTGCATTTGAAACTATAGATGATTTAATAAAAACAGGTAAAATGAGTAACACAGATCATGAAACAGCAGTTAGCAAATACATAAAAGCAGCAACTAAAGGCGTTATTAAAGTACTCTCAAAAATGGGTATTTCAACAATACAAAGTTATCAAGGAGCTCAAATATTTGAAGCAATTGGCTTAAATATTAGTTTAGTTGATAAATATTTCACATCAACACCATCAAGGATAGGTGGTATAGGATTAGATATTGTAGCTGAAGAAACTCTAAAACGCCACGAAGCAGCTTTTGATGAAAGATTTGCTTTTATTAAAACATTAGATTCAGGTGGAACAACTATGTACAGATCAAATGATGAATATCATTTATTTAATCCTGAATCAGTATACAAATTACAGCTTTCATGTAGAAATAATGATTATAATTTATATAAAGAATACTCTGATATGATAAACAATCAGACACAAAAACATTGTACTTTAAGGGGATTAATGGATTTTGAGTATTCAGAAAATCCCATAAATATAGATGAAGTAGAATCAGTTGAATCAATATGTAAAAGATTTAAAACAGGTGCCATGTCCTATGGTTCAATAAGTAAAGAAGCTCATGAAAGCATGGCAATTGCAATGAACAGATTGGGTGGTAAAAGTAATACAGGTGAAGGAGGAGAAGATATTGACAGATTTACTCCTGACAACAACGGTGATTCCAGATGTAGTGCTATAAAGCAAGTTGCTTCAGGAAGATTTGGTGTTACCAGTCATTATCTTGTAAATTCTAAGGAAATCCAAATCAAAATGGCTCAAGGTGCAAAACCTGGTGAAGGCGGACAACTCCCTGGAAAGAAAGTTTATCCCTGGGTTGCCAATACAAGAGGTACAACTACAGGTGTTGGATTAATTTCCCCTCCACCTCATCATGATATTTATTCAATTGAAGATTTAGCAGAATTAGTACATGATTTAAAAAATGCTAATAGGACTTCAAGAATTTGTGTAAAACTTGTTTCCGAAGTAGGTGTAGGTACAGTAGCTGCTGGTGTTGCAAAAGGTCGTGCAGATGTTGTTTTAATAAGTGGATACGATGGTGGTACAGGAGCTTCACCTAGAACAAGTATAAAACATGCAGGACTCCCTTGGGAAATAGGAGTTGCTGAAACTCATCAAACATTAGTATTAAATAATTTAAGAAGCAGAATCACTGTTGAAACTGATGGAAAACTTTTAACAGGTAGAGACATTGTTATTGCTTCACTACTTGGTGCAGAAGAATTTGGTTTTGCAACTGCTCCTCTAGTAGTTTTGGGCTGTGTAATGATGAGAGTATGTAATCTTAATACATGTCCTGTTGGAGTTGCAACTCAAAATCCTGAACTTCGTAAGAAATTTAAAGGCAGTCCAGACCATGTTGTAAATTTCATGAAATTTATAGCACAGGAAATTAGAGAATACATGGCAAAATTAGGTTTTAGAACCTTTGATGAAATGATTGGAAGAGCAGATAAATTAAAGAAAGCATATGCGCTTGATCATTGGAAAGCTAAGGGATTAGATTTTTCAAGTATATTCTATAAACCTGAAATCCCAAAAGGTGTGGGTACTTTTTGTCAAATGCCTCAAGACCATGAATTAGATAAATCAATTGATATAACAAAACTTTTAGATATATGTAAACCTGCTTTGGATAATAAACAAAAGGTTAAAGCAACATTACCTATAAAAAATATAAACAGAGTTGTGGGAACCATTTTAGGTAGTGAAATCTCCAAAAAGTATGGTGGAGATGGACTCCCTGAAAATACAATAGAACTTAAATTTGAAGGTTCAGCTGGACAAAGTTATGCAGCCTTTGTTCCAAAAGGTGTATTTATGGAATTAGAAGGTGATGCAAATGATTACTTTGCCAAAGGATTATCTGGTGCAAAACTTACTGTATATCCTCCTAAGACCTCTACTTTTACAGCAGAGAATAATATAATTATTGGAAATGTTGCCTTTTATGGTGCAACTAGTGGTGAAGCCTATATAAGAGGTATTGCAGGCGAGAGATTCTGCGTTAGAAACAGTGGTGCAGATGTTGTTGTAGAAGGAGTAGGTGATCATGCTTGTGAATATATGACAGGTGGAACATCTATTATATTAGGAAAAACAGGTAGAAACTTTGCAGCAGGAATGTCTGGTGGTATTGCCTATATATATGATGAAGCTGGTTCATTTTCAGATAATTGTAATATGGAAATGGTTAATATTAAAGAATTAACTGATAATGAAGAAATTAAGTTTTTAAAATCAAAGATTGAAAATCACTTTAAATATACTGAAAGTGATGTTGCTAAAAAGATTTTAAATACATGGGAAGATAAATTGCATAAATTTGTTAAAGTTCTTCCAAAAGATTATGAAAGAATGATAAATAAAATTAAGGAAGCAGAAAATCAGGGTCTTTCAGGAGATAGAGCCCTAATGGCAGCTTTTATTGCTAATAACAATGATATGAGCCGTCTAGGCGGAAATTAATGTTGTAAATGGAGGAAGTAAAATGGGAAAGCCAACAGGATTTATGGATTATTTAAGAGAGGTACCCAAAGAAAGGGCTCCTCTTGAAAGAATAAATGATTGGAAAGAATTTAAAACAAAACTACCAGAAGAAAATCAAAAAATACAAGGTGCTAGATGTATGGCATGTGGAATACCTTTTTGTCACAGTGGCATTCTTTTAAAAAATATGGCTTCTGGTTGTCCTGTATACAATTTAATTCCAGAATGGAACGATTTAGTATATAAAGGATTATGGAAAGAGGCTATTGAAAGATTACACAGGACTAATAATTTCCCTGAATTCACAGGAAGAGTATGTCCTGCCCCATGTGAAGGCTCTTGTACAGTAAGTATAAACGATCCAGCTGTAACTATTAAAACTAATGAATGT
>JBDMZA010000731.1:0-12235 GCA_039770155.1 Clostridiales bacterium | reverse complement strand
AGATAATCATCTAATGCATCAAAACAACTAAACATTAAATCAATTATAGCCGTTGTAACTTTCCTTTCTCCACTCCTTAGAGCATCCAATACATTTTCCATAGAATGAGTAAGTTTTGCCATTTTATTAAAACCCATTGTTCCTGTCATTCCTTTTAATGTATGAGCAACTCTAAAAATTTCATTTAGCAGTGTTGTATTTTCAGGATCATCTTCTAATTGCAATATTGACTGATTTAAATTTTGTAGATTTTCTTTACTTTCCTCAATAAATATTTCTAAATATTGATTCATATCCATAATTATATATCCCCTCCTGCAATTTTAATTATTTCACTTGCTATACTTTCAAGTGGAATAACTTTATCTACAAAGCCTGTTTGTATAGCCATCTTAGGCATTCCAAATACTGTACATGATTTTTCATCTTGTGCAATAGTATAAGCTCCATTTAGTTCCTTCAACTTTTTCACTCCTTCACTCCCATCGGAACCCATGCCAGTCATTATAATACTTGATATATTATTAAGTCCTGTATCTGATAGAGATTGATATAAAACATCAACTGCAGGTCTCAGTCTTCCAATTGGTGGATCTTTAGTTAATTTGATCTTAAGTTCACTAATATGATTTTCAACTAACATATGAAAATCACCAGGGGCTATATAAACATTACCTATATTTAGTACATCTCCATCTTCTGCTTCCTTTACACTTAACTCGCTACAATTATTTAATCTTTCTGCTAACGAACTTGTAAATTTGGGTGGCATATGTTGAACTACTACTACTGTTATCGGTAAATCTTTTGGTAATTTTGATATAACAGTTTGTAGTGCTTTTGGTCCTCCTGTTGACGTTCCTATAGCAATAATATGCATCTTGGTATCATTGTTATTTTTTCTAATTTTGCTATTATTTTTAACTTTAATAGGTTTTTTATCAATTCTTTTTGGTTCTAGAATTTTTTTTGTATCAATATTTTCTTTTTCATATTCATTTTTAGCCACTTCTTCTTTTTTATCTTTAACTATTTCTTCCTTAACATTAAATGACATTTTTATTTTTTCAACCAATTCATTTCTAATTATATTTCCCTTCATTTCAAGTATGTTTTCGGGTTTTGACACAAAATCAACAGCTCCATTTTCCAAGGCTTCAATAGTATAATCTGTTCCTGTTTTTGTATGACTACTAATCATTACAATGGGAATATATGATATTTTCAATATTTCCTTAATACATACCAACCCATTCATTACAGGCATTTCTACATCCATTGTTACCACATCAGGTTTTAATTCTTTAAATTTTTTTATGGCTTCTTTACCATCTCTTGCCGTTCCTACAACCTTGATCTCATTATCACTGTTTAACAAATCAGCAACAACTTTTCTCATAAATGCAGAATCATCAACTACAAGAACATTTATCTTTTTTTCACTATTCCTCATTTATATCAACCCTTTTTTTCTAAGTTTAATTTCTTCAATAAAGATATATCTTATTATGCTTTCTCTGTCTTTATAACTTATATTAAAAAATTTAACACCATACTCACTTTTACTATAAGAACTTTCAATATTTTTTTCTCTTATAACTTTTCCTTCAAACTCAATTTCACTTCCATCTTTTAGATATAATTTACAATTTAATATGTTATCTTTAACAAGTTTTTTATTCGTTACTAAACATATTCCTCCACCACTAATATCTTTAGCAAATGCCTTAAATTTATTTTCAATATCTTTCATTCTAAAATCTAAATCTAAAATAGTTTTATATCTATAAAATTCTCTTCTTTGAACATTTTCAAAAATATCTGTTTTTTTTATTTCAAGATAGTACAAATTATCTTTTTTATATTTACTTATTATCATTGCCTTAAATCTATATAAATCACAATTGTGAATAAAATACACAAGTAATTTTGTCTTTATATCAAAATTTATAATTTTACCTCTTCTTATAGGTGCATCTATTATAATTTTCTCATTTTTTATGTCTTCAAATCTACTTATAAATGCTCCTTTTTCATTGGTATTGCTATTTATAAAAACAACTTCTATTTTAGTTCCTAACCTAATTGTATTTGATGATATTTTCAATTTATTCAACTCCTAAAGAATATCCAAAAAGTCTATTATGCAGTTAAAAAATCTACAATTCTATTAACAAAGGTTTTCATTCCATTACCTGTTATTTTTTCATCTTCAACCTTCCCCAATTTTTTTGAAATTTCTCTTATTCTTTTTGCAGCATTACTTCTTGGATAGCTTAATGAAAAAGGTTTTTGTAATTTAACTGCTTTTATAACAATCTCATCTTTTAAAATATATCCTAAAAAATCTAAATCCAAAGATAAAAATTTATTTGATACTTTATTTAACTTTCTTATTATTTCATTGGCTTCTTCGTGACTCTCAGCCATATTTACTACAACTTCTATTTTTTTCTTTGTATCACGTCTTGATATCATTTTAATAAGTGCATATGCATCAGTCATTGAAGTAGGTTCTGGAGTTGTAATCAAAACAACTTCATCTGATGCCATAACAAAACTTAATACTTTATCTGAAATACCAGCTCCTGTATCAACTAAAATTATGTCAGTTAATTTATCTAACATACTTATATTTTTAACGAATTTATCTAATTGCAACTTATCTATTTTTGCAAGTTCCTCTACACCTGATCCTCCAGATATAAATTTTACTTTACTGGAAGGGTCTTCTGACATAACCTCTAATATATTTTTATTATTATATATAACATCAGCCAATGAATATCGGGGAATCATTCCAAATAAAACATCAACATTTGCTAATCCAAAATCTGCATCTATTATTATAACTCTGTTCCCCAATTCCCTTAAAGCAATAGCTAAATTAACAGTAATATTAGTTTTACCCACTCCCCCCTTTCCACTTGTTACAGTAATAACTTTTGCTCTTTTTTCCTTCACAATTACATTTTCACTTGAATTATATACCTGACTCTTTTTTAATTTTTTTATAATACCCCTTAGTTTTTCTGCTTGATCATACATATCAGGTCATACTCCCTAACAAATTTTTTGATATTGTTTCTATATTTGCAATTTCAAAATCATCAGGTACACTCTGTCCTGTTGTAACATACGAAATACTTTTCTTTGTCAGGTATTTTGCATTAAGTATAATTCCAGCATATGGAGTTTCATCTAGTTTCGTAAAAATTAATTTATAATCCTTTATAAATCCATAGTTTTTTAAAATATCTCTGCAACTTAACATGCTTGTAGTTGCACTTAAGACCAAAAAAGTTTCATCTGCATTACATTCATTTATAAATTCTTTTAGTTCATCAAACTGTCCTTTATCACTATAGCTTCTCCCTGCTGTATCTATTAAAATTACATCTTTATCTAAATTTTGTTTTATAGTATCTTTAATCTCATTCGATGAATAAACGACATCAACTGACATTCCAAGAATTTCAGCATATGTCTTAAGTTGCTCTACTGCAGCAATTCTATAAGTATCTGCCGTTATCAAACCTACTTTTTTCTTTTGATTTAATGAATAATTTGCAGCTATTTTAGCTAATGTAGTTGTCTTTCCTACACCTGTTGGACCTACAAATATAACAACTTTTGGGTTTTTATCACCCAAAGTTATAGGTTCAGGTTTTCCAAGTATACCTGCAATTATTTGTCTTAATACTGATGCTGTTTCATTGACACTTGTATTATTTTTTAATTTCTTTTGTACAATATCAATAATTTTTTCTGCTAATTCCTCTTCAACCTCATTCTTAACTAAGTTTCTCAAAAACATATCCATAATTTTACCATTACTATGCTTTTTATCATTATTGCCTCTTTTATAACTATCATTAGCAAATTCATCATAAATTTTGTTTAACAATGTCTCAATTTTATCTACCTTATTTTCTAAATTATCAACTCTAAAATTATCCTTCTTTATATTCTCTTTTATTTCTCCATTATTAATTCCATGGTTATTAATAATATTTGGTATTTTCTTATTTTTATCATTATTTTTCAATTCTTTTATATTGTAATCATCAATAGCTGCTACAACTTCAGTAAGTGGTTTAGAAAAAAACTTCAGTACACCTTTTTTCTTTATTTTTTTTGTACTTAAAATTACAGCCTCTTTACCTAAATCCATTTTAACTTTTAATATTGCTTCTTGTGCATTATTTCCTATGTATCTTCTAATCTTCATCTTATATACTCACCATCCCTACTGATTGTATCTCAACACTAGGGTCAATTTCATTATATGAAAGAACTACTAAGCCTGGAATTATTGTTTCAGTAAGTCTTTTAAAGTAAAGTCTTACTACTGGTGATGCTAAAACTATTGGTTGTTGCCCCAGTTCAATAATTTTCTGAACCTGTTTTGATAAATTATTAAGTATTACATTTGTTGTTGTAGGTTCTAAATTAAGATATGAACCTGTTTCTGTTCTTTGAAGTGAGTCCATTATCTTTTGTTCCAATTGAGGATCTAATGTAACAACATTTGGTTTATCATCAGTAACAAATTTTTTAAAAATAGCTCTTCCTAATGCTTGTCTTACATACTCTGTTAACATATCAGGATCATGAGTTGAAGTTCCATAATCTGCTAATGTTTCTAATATAGTTACCATATCCCTTATAGAAACACTTTCTTTTAATAAATTAGCCAATACCTTTTGAATATCCCCTATCGACATAACTTTAGGTATTAATTCTTCAACAATAGCAGGGTTTGTTGTTTTTACATTATCAACTATTTGTTGAACTTCTTGTCTTCCCATTAATTCATGGGCATGTTGTCTCACTATTTCAGTTAAATGTGTCGCTATAACGGATGGAGGATCAACAACTGTGTATCCTAGCATCTCAGCTCTATCTCTTTGACTTTCACTAACCCATAATGCAGGTAACCCAAATGCAGGCTCTCTTGTTTTAATTCCATCTAACTCTTCTTCAACCATACCAGAATCCATAGCCATAAAATGTTCCAACATTAATTCGCCTTTTGTAATATCAACCCCTTTAATCTTTACTGCATATTCATTCGGGGCTAATTGAATATTATCTCTTAGTCTAATAACTGGAACAATCATACCTAATTCTAAAGCTAATTGTCTTCTAATCATTACAACTCTATCTAAAAGATCACCACCCTGATTTGCATCTGCTAGTGGTATAATCCCATAACCAAACTCCAATTCAATGGGATCAACTTGAAGTAAAGATACAACATTTTCAGGTTTTCTAATTTCTTCAACTTCGTCTTCCTCCTCTTGAACTTCTTCTTGTCTTTCAACTTCCTCTGTTTTTTTATTTAGTTTAAAACCATAAATTAATAAAATTACTGCTAAAATCAAAAATGGTATTGGTGGTAAAAACATAGCTAACATTACACAAAATCCTGTTGCAATAAACAAAACTTTTGAATTACTAAATAATTGTTTAAATAAATCTTGACCTAAATCACCTTCTGAAGCTGCTCTTGTTACTATAAAAGCTGTACCTGTTGAAATTAGAAAAGAAGGAATTTGACTAACCAAACCATCACCAATTGTCAATATCGTATAGTTTTGTGCAGCTGTTGCAATATCTTCACCTCTCATTAAAACTCCAATAACCAACCCACCTACAACATTTACAATATTTATTAATATACCTGCAATGGCATCTCCTTTTACATATTTTGTAGCACCATCCATTGCTCCATAAAAATCAGCTTCTCTTTGTATAGTTAGTCGTCTTGTTTTAGCTTCACCTTCATTAATAAGTCCAGAATTTAAATCTGCATCAATTGCCATTTGTTTTCCTGGCATTGCATCTAATGTAAATCTCGCTGCCACCTCTGAAACTCTTTCTGTACCCTTTGTAATTACTAGAAATAGTACAATCATAATTATCAAAAACATTACAAACCCAACAACCAGATTTCCTCCTCCTACAATACTTCCAAAACCTGCAATAACATTACCAGCTTCACCTTTTGATAATATGAGCCTTGATGTAGATACATTTAAAGCTAATCTGTAGATTGTTGAGAAAACAAGTAAAGAAGGAAAACTTGACATTTGAAGTGCTTCTGTTGCTAAAACAGCATTTAATAGTATAACTGCTGCTAATGCTATGTTGCCTACAAGTAAAATATCTAAAAATGCTGATGGAATTGGCAAGATTATAGCAATTACAATTGAAACTATGACAATTGGTAAAATATAATTACCAAATTTCATTTAATATTTTTCCTCCTTTGGAGAATCTTTTGTATATTCATTTAACTCTTTACTTTGTTTTTGAGACTATAAACAAATGCTAATACTTCTGCAACCGCTTGATATAAATCTTGTGGAATTTTTTTTCCCACTTCTCCAGCATCAAATAAACTTCTTGCTAATCCTTTATTTTCAACTATTTCTATATTGTTTTCCTTTGCAATCTCCTTTATCCTTTTTGCTGTATAATCAGCTCCTTTAGCCAATAATATAGGAGCATCAGATTTTTCCTGATCATACTTTATTGCTACCGCATAGTGAGTAGGATTTGTTATGACAACATCAGCCTCTGGAACATCCTGCATCATTCTTCTCATTGCACCTTCTCTTTGCTTTTGTCTAATTCTTGACTTTACTTCAGGATTTCCTTCAATTTGCTTATATTCATCTTTAACTTCCTGTTTTGTCATCTTTAAATCTTTTTCATGTTGCCACCACTGGTACATAAAATCAAATGCTCCTATTATAACAAATACTGCACAAATTCTAATTGCAATATCAATAATTAATTTGAAAATATAAAGAGCAGCACCAGCAACAGAAACATCCATTAATTGCATCATTGTATTTACTTCTGATTTAACAAAAACATATGTAACATAAGAAACTATAGCAATTTTAATTAATGATTTTATGAGTTCTACTATTGAACGAATTGAAAACATTTTTTTTATACCACTTAATGGGTTTAATTTTTCGAATTTTGGAGCCAATGCAGATAAAACAAATAGTGGTCCAACTTGAAGAAAATTAGCAATTAATCCTATTGTTACTGCAATTGTAAAAATAGGTCCAACTACTTTAAAGAAAATAATAATCATTTCTCTTGCTAAAGCAATTGTAAATACTATGTCAAATACATCACCTTTTTTTGTATATTCCAAAATTGATAACTTCATAAATCCAACCATTAGATTGTACATATAACTACCTAGAAGTCTAAGTGATACAAAAAGTATTAATAAAACCATAGAAGCAGAAGCATCTTTACTTTGTAATACCTGCCCTTTTTCTCTTGCTTTCTTTCTCTTTTTAGGTGTGGCTTTTTCAGTTTTTTCACCTTCGGCAAAAATTTGGAGATTATAATCTTTGGCACTGTAAAAAAAATCTTTTTTTAACTTTTTCTTTAAATAAACGGTTTTAAAATAAAAAATTACATTTGCCATATTATAAAACCTAAATCCCTTATTATTCTTGTCAAATCACTATCAATATTTGTGATAATCATCTTTACAATTGTAATAAATCCACCCATAGTTATAATAATTATGAAAATTCCCATTATAATCTTAAGAGGCATTCCTACCATAAATATATTTAATTGAGGCATGGTCTTTGACATTATACCTAAAGCTACATCTGTAATCATAACAGCTGCAGTAATAGGTGCTGCTATCTTGAAACCCATAGAAAATGAAGTTCCAAAAGTCACTAATAAATCATCAATTAATTTTGCATTAGCATTTAAGCTTCCTAAAGGAATATACTTATAGCTTTCAAAAACTGCGTTTATTAATATATGATGACCATCAAATCCTAAAAATATAAGAGTAGCAATTATCATATAAAAATTTGCTGTAATAGGTATTTGTATATTACTCATTGGGTCTAAAACATTTACAACACCAAATCCTATTTGCATATCAATTAACTGTCCAGCTAAATAAATTGCTGAAAAAACCAAATATGCAATAAATCCTATTATTATACCAACAATAAATTCTGACATAATTATAAATGAAAATTCTAGCAGCGTTGTGACTTTTTCTATTTGACTAATTTCAACAAAATTAATTGCTATTAAGGATAGAAAAAATGCAAAACCAATTTTGTAATAGGAAGGAATGTTTTTTCTTCCAAATATAGGAGCTATTACAAAAATACCTGTCATTCTAACAAATACCATAAAGAAAATTTCTGAACTCTTCATAAATAAAACAAGTATTTCATTAATAAGTAACGCCTCCTATTTAGAGGATATCTTTAGTATTTTATTTTATAAAATCATTCATATGTGAATATAAATTTACTGTGTATTCAACAACTACTCTAAGCATCCATGAGCCAAAAATAGCAATTGATATCATTATTGCAAGTATTTTAGGTACAAATGTTAAAGTCTGCTCTTGAATTTGAGTTGTCGCCTGAAATACACTAACTGCAAGACCAACAATAAGGCTAACTCCTAAAAGCGGTCCTGCTAACATTATAATAGTTTTTAATGCTCCTTGCGCTATATCAACTACAATAACTTCATTCATAATGTATCATTTCCTTTATAATATCTATTTAATAAAACTACTTACAATTGATTGAGTAATTAAATTCCACCCATCTACTAAAATAAAAAGAAGAATTTTAAATGGTAATGATATCATAATTGGTGGTAACATCATCATACCCATTGACATTAATACACTTGAAACTACCATATCAATTATAAGAAATGGAATAAATACCAGGAAGCCGATTTGAAAAGCAGTTTTTAACTCACTTATTAAAAAAGCAGGTATTACAGTTGTTAAAGGTACTTCATCTTTACTTTTTGCTTTTTTAATATTGGATAATTCAATGAATAAAGTTAAATCTTTTTTTCTTGTATGTTTGTACATAAAATTCTTTATAGTTTTTGATGTTATATCTAATGCTTTTTTTTGTGTAATTTTTCCCTTTGAATATGGTTTGAAAGCTTCATTATTTATTTTCATACCCACAGGTGACATAATAAAAAATGTTAAAAATAATGATAAACCTATTAGTACTTGATTAGGTGGCATTTGTTGAGTTCCCAAAGCGTTTCTTACAAAAGACAATATAATTATTATTCGTGTAAAAGAAGTAGTCATAATTAAAATAGAAGGTGCTATAGATAAAATAGTTAGTATTAATAATATTTGAATACTCGAAGAAACTTCTTTTGGATCATCTGATGTACCAAGATCTATGCCAATATTAGGTAATGCTATTTCAGTTTCTCCATATATCTTTGATGACATGATCAAAACTATAATGCTAGATATTGTAATCAATGTCAATACTCTAACTTTTCTTGTTTTCATCACTTTCATCTCCATTTTTTTTATCCTTTGTACTTACCTTGTTAACAATTTTCTTCATTCTGGCAATATTATAATTAAAAATATTTTTATTAGTACTTTTATAAGTATCTGAATCTTTTTTTAATTCCTTCTTAACATACTTATCAAAAATTGATTTAAAACTAAAATTTTCATTACTTTTTGCCTGATCTGTTTCAATTAATTCATCAATTTTTACAGATGTTAAAAAATCAATTTTCTTTCCAGATGAGGATAATAAAATATACTCATTAGACACTTTAACTAAAAAAATATTTTTATCAATTCCAAGGCTAACAGACTCTAAAACATTAATATATTTTCCATTCATAGCCTGTTTAGCCCTATATCCAATCAGTTTAGTTACAACAATAACTAGAAATAATATTGAGCCAAATACAATTAAAAAACCTATTATCTTTAGTAAAGTTCCAAAAAAATCATCCATCTTATAAATTATCCTATAACCTTTTTTACAGCTTCTAAAACTCTTTCTGCCTGAAAAGGTTTTACAATAAAATCTCTGGCTCCTGCCTGTATTGATTCTATTACCATTGCTTGTTGACCCATAGCTGAGCACATAATAATTTTTGCATCAGAGTTGACTTTTCTTATTTCTTTTACTGCCTGTATTCCATCAACTTCTGGCATGGTAATATCCATTATTACTAAATCAGGTGTTATTTCTTTGAATCTTTCTATTGCACGAGCACCATTTTCAGCTTCAGCAGCTACATCATAACCATTTTTAGTTAAAATATCTTTAATCATCATTCTCATAAATGCTGCATCGTCAACAATAAGAATCCTTTTCGCCATTAATATACAACTCCTTATTATTGTAAAATATTTTGTTCTAACAAAATTATTTTTACTAATATATAATTCATCTAAAAAATTTTATAATCTCTTTGAAGGTTTTATTATGTCAGTAATTCTTACTCCAAAACTTTCATCTATTACTACAACTTCACCCTTTGCTATTATTTTTCCATTTACCAATATATCAACGGGTTCTCCTGCTAATTTGTCCAATTCAATTATTGTTCCTGATCCAAATTCTAAAACATCTTTTATCATTTTTCGCGTTCTTCCCAATTCAACAGTTATTTGAAGTGGTACATCCATTATCATGTTTATATTCTTTTTTTCTAAAACAATTTTTCCATCATCAAAATCCTGAAATTGAGCAGGTTGAACCTTTACATTAGGTCTTTTCTTTTTCTTTTTTTCTACTACTTCTTCATACTCATCATCTTCTTCATCATATTCTTCTATTACTTCACTGGATTTTGTTTGCTTACTTTTAACTCCATAATCATCTGATTCTAAATTACTATCATCTTGAATAGTTTCATCTTTTTCATCATCAGAATCTTTTTCATTAGTGTCTAGTAAGTTGCTAACTAAGTTCTTGGCAAATTTTATAGGCAAAATTTGCATTATTTCACTGTCTATTAAATCTCCTATCTCCATTTTAAATGAAACTTTAACAAATTTATCTTCATCCTTAACACTTTTATCTGGATTATCTTCATCAAGATCTAGTACAAAAGCTTCTGGAGGAGAAATGTCAATCCTTTTGTCAAACATTGAAGACATAGAAGTAGCTGAAGAACCTACCATTTGATTCATTGCTTCACTAATTGCACTTAAGTGTAAATCACTTAATTCGCTCTCAGTTGTACCTCCCTCACCTCCCATCATTAAATCTGTAATAATCTTTACATCTTTTTCTTTTATCACAAGTAAATTATATCCTTGTAAACCCTCAGTATAATTCACTCTTACTCCTACATACTTCTCCTCACTATACAATTGAGTTATTTCTTTCCATGTCATTACTTTTACTTGAGGAGTTGTTATTAATACCTTTTGATTTAATAATGTAAATAAAGCGGTTGCAGATGTACCCATACTTATATTGCCTATTTCACCAAGTGCATCCATTTCATTGTCTGATAATACAGCATCATCATCACTTTCAGTAGAAGGACTAGCAAAATCTGTATTGCTTAAAAGAGCATCAATCTCCTCTTGGGATAGCATATCTCCCATAAATCAGTCCTCCTCATCAGTTCTTATTACCTTAGTAACTTTAATTGAAACCTTATTTTTCTTAACTCCAGGAATCCCACAAAATTTATGCATCTCTCCAACAAGTATTTCTAAATCAGATTCTGCATCTGTGTCTAATGGAACAACATCACCTTCTTCAAGATCAGCAACTTCACTTACAAGCAATGTTGTAGTACCCAATATGGCAATCAATGGCACTTTTGTATGTTCTATTTTATCTTCTATAGCTTTTTGATTTTCCTTAGAAACCTCTTTTTCAATTATTGAAAACCAAAATTTTGTACTAAGTTTAGATACAATAGGTTCAACAACCATATGTGGAATACAAATATTTATCATACCTTCAACTTCTCCAATTTTTGCACTAAGTGTAACGAGAGCAACCATTTCATTTGGTGATATAACCTGAGCAAATTGAGCATTTGTTTCAATTTTATCAAGTCTTGGCTTTATAGATACAACATTTTCCCATGGTTCTCTCATAAGATTTAATATTTGTATTATTATTCTTTCAATAATAGATAATTCTATTTCTGTAAATCCTCTTACTTTATCAATTCCTGAGCCACTTCCTCCAAGTATTCTATCAACAAGCGCAAAAGCTATATTTGGTGCCAATTCAAAAATAAGCGAACCATTTAAAGGAGTAAAATCAACTATTGCAAGTATTACAGGATTTGAAATTGAATTGTTAAACTCATAATAAGCCAAAGGTTCTACAGAAATTACCTCTACTTGAACTAAAGTCCTTAAATATCCTGATAAAAAATTAGTTACCAGTCT
>JBDMZA010000730.1:0-2674 GCA_039770155.1 Clostridiales bacterium | reverse complement strand
TTTAATAATTTCTAAAAATCAAGAAATCAATTTAAAAGCGATTGATGAGTCATACTTACCTTTCTATAATGTAATGGTCGATTATTATGAGGCTCAATTTTTTTCACCGTCGAATGAAGTTTCAGAATTAGGTAAATTAAAACTTTTACATAGTCTTGATAATTGGAGTTATCGAATTATTGGACTGGGTTTTCCCTTTTTAACAATTGGTATTATTGCAGGAGGAGTTTGGGCTAACGAAGCCTGGGGTTCATATTGGAGTTGGGATCCAAAAGAAACTTGGGCTTTAATTACTTGGATTATTTTCGCTACATATTTGCATTCTCGAATAACGAAAGGATGGGAAGGTAAAAAAACTGCTATTTTAGGTTCAATAGGATTTTTTGTTATATGGATATGTTATTTAGGGGTTAATTTTTTAGGGAAAGGTTTACATAGTTATGGCTGGTTATCTTAACAGTTAAACCTCAATTATTAGTTTAAGTATTGATTGTCTATTTGTGGGTCATTCCCTATTAGGTCTTGTGGCTTTGGCGGTTCGAATCCACTATGACCTACAAATCCTAATATGTTTCTTTAAAATCAGTCGAAATACAATTATTAAATTTTCAATCTCCAAAAAATTAAAAACGATTGCTAAAAATGCAAAGTTAACTATAAGTGTAATTTATATCTCAGTACTAATAATTTTATATCTGTCAGATAGAATTTTATCAAAATTGCAACCCCTATTATTTGAGAAATTTTTATATATTATGGGGTAAGATTTTTTTGAATTTTGTAAGGACATAAAAATTTTTTCTTTTTTCGTTATGAGACAGTTCTAAACTACAATGATTAATAGATGAGTTTTATAACTCAACTTAGTCTAGATCGTTAGAATAAGAATGGAACTTTAATAAAATCTAAAAACTTATCCTGCAATATTTTTTTTTAAGTATTATAATATTATGTACAAGTAAACTAGGGTTAGGTATTATGAAAGAAACTATTACGAGTTTTATACTGTTTTAATTGTTTGTAATAGATATATTTTTTTTATTAAGTCTGAACTACGAACTAAATTTCTGATAGACTTACTAATCTGAATATAAATTTTTTTAAACAATGAAATAGTCTAGCCGACATCAAATTACAAAGAAACTATTGCTTTGTGATTCAAATTAATATTTACTAAAATCAGAAAATTTTTATGTCTCATACAGTTAAGATATATGATACGTGTATTGGATGTACTCAATGTGTAAGAGCATGTCCAACAGATGTATTGGAAATGGTGCCTTGGGATGGGTGTAAATCAGGACAAATTGCTTCTTCTCCACGTGTTGAAGATTGTGTTGGTTGTAAACGTTGTGAAACAGCCTGTCCAACTGACTTTTTAAGTGTAAGAGTTTACCTAGGAGCAGAAACAACAAGAAGTTTAGGTTTAGCATACTAAAAAATAAACTTTAGTCTTATTTTAAGAAAATAATTTTGAGTTTTATTATATTGATATTACTATTGGATAAAAATATTTAATATAATAAAACTCAAGGGAAGTAGAAAACTTAAAAGATTTTTAATCTTTTTAATCTTACCTCGAGTATTATGTTACCAAAATATTGTCAATGTTAGAATTACTAAACTTAAAGTTATAGCCGGTGAGTCGTTAGATTTACCGACTAACTTAATTAGTTCTGTGGTTCAGCTATCAATCTATCGCCTATTTAACACCTAAAAAAACCAAGCCTTATTAACCTTTTGTAATCTTTTTATAGATAACTCACATAATCCGAGATTTAGTTTACAGAAATAATTTTCTGTTTATTCTAAGTAAAAGAGTCTATGAGATACTGGAACCAGTTCGCACCCTCCCATTAAATAGTGTCACATTAACAATTTTTCATTTGAACCTATTGTTTTTTCTGGAACTTCATTTTAAAGAATATGGCGGACAGCCTACATAACAGAACATATAATCACAGTAAGAATATTAATGTCCCGTCGATTTAAATCGAGTCAAAAGTTAATTTTTAAAACTAATTTTTTATTTACTTAACTCGAAAAATTCTAGCTCAAAATCTAAAATTGCTCGAGTCGTATTACCGCCGATAAAAACTTTTTTTTGGTCTTGAACAACCCAAATTTGAGAATACGTAAAGTAACTAATTAATGTACTAAGCATTAAGAATCCGAAACCGGTATATATTAAAGGAATACCTGGATCCATTTTAACTTGCAATCCAGTTGAACTGATAATATCCAATATCGAAAATGCGAAGTCTTTTTCAAATGTCTCATTTAACTCTAAATTTCCTAAAAATAGACCAAATTTATTATAGACTGAACAATAACCTTGTAAATTATTAATTAAGATCGTAAATCCATCTGAAAAATTTTGATTCATTGAGATCCATGAAATCCAAATTTTTTCACGTTGATTTAAAAGAGAAATAAATGGATACTGTAAAACTACTGAATTATTATTTTTAATTCTTAAACCAATTAAATTCCAATCAGTTTGATAATATTTAATACCATTAAAATTTGCGGGAGAATTAACATAAATAGTTTTTCGTTTAATTTCATTTCCAGTATTATCTAGAATTGAAATATCAGAATAAAATTGATTAATCGCTTTTCGCTTAGTATAAGTAATCCAAAAATCATTTACTCTAGTAGAAATTTTCGGAAT
>JBDMZA010000729.1:0-5066 GCA_039770155.1 Clostridiales bacterium | reverse complement strand
TTTGATGTGTTAATGTTAAGCTCTCCTTTTTGTTAAATTAATTTCTTTTGGAGAGTTTGACATATTTTTATCTATTTTTCAACCCTTTTTACAATATTTGTATCAAATTTATTAAATACACCCTCTTTGTTATTAATTCCTATAGTATCTATATAAATATTTAAATTGATATGATTCACTATATCAATTTATACTTATTCTCTAAGCACATCATAAATTTAATCTTTTACCTCTATTAAAATTATTTAGAGATATATTTATTACTCATTATAAATCTTTTCCATCTTTTCATTTACCACTGTAATATCAAATAATTTAGCAACTTTAGCATTGTGTGTTCCCATACGTTCTCTCAAGAATTCATCATCAATTAATTTTTCTACCACTTTTGTAAATCCATTCACATCTCTTGGCATTAAAAGTTCACCACCCTTGCCATTCTCTAACAAATCAGTATTTCCACGTATTTTTGAACATACCACTGGTAAACGAGCAGCCATTGCTTCCATTAATGCAACCGGAAGCCCTTCTTGTAAGGATGGAAATGCAAATATGTCCACTACCTTGCAAATTTCTGCAATATCAGTTCTAAAACCTAAAAAAATAACCTTATCTGATATGCCAAGCCTTCTACACAACTTCTTTAAGTATTCTTCAAGTTTCCCTCTACCACATATAATATAATACAAATTATCTCTTTTAATTTTAGTTATTGCTCTAATAATTGTTTCATGATTTTTTCTTTTTGTTAATTCACCTACAGACAATATTATAATAGACTTTTCAGGTACTCCCAATGCTTTACGTTTTTTTGTCTTATCAACTACAGTATTTTCATATTTAGATGTATCCACGCCAATTCCCGGAACATAGTAAACTTTTCCACCATTTCTTAGTTTAAATTTTTTTGCTTGAAAATAATCTTCATGATTTATCGTAATAAGAACATCTGTATATCTTGCTAACCATCTTTCAACTGGATAATATAACAGCCAATTTAACAGTGGTGCTCCCCTGAAAAAATGAAAACCATGGGCAGTGTATATGATTTTTACGGCATTAACACTTAATTTACGTGAGGCAAAACGAGTAATAACTCCTCCTATAGGGGAATGACAATGAATTAATCTAAATTCATTTTTTTCAATAATCTTTTTAATTTGCTTATATATTTTTATATTTTGAAAACTAAATACATTACGTTTTAAAAAAACATTATATATTTTAACTCCCATTGAAATAAGATTCTTTTTAAAAATAACTGTTCTCTCAATAGATGAAGTATTACCAAACTTAAAATTTGCTGTAACAGTAACTTCAAACCCTATTTTTTGGAGAAGCTTTATGTTATCCATATTGAATTGATCAATTATAGAAGCTACAGAAGCAATCAACAAACTCTTTTTCAAATATTTCTCCCCCAAACACTTTCTTTTATTGATTCATTGATATCTTTGATACAATAATCAAAGCCAAATTCTTCCATTATGTTTTTTTCATATAACTTATTACCAAACACTTTATTTATGAACCCTCCTTTTTTCGACATTAGCCTTAAAAGAGGATTAAACCAATTTATAAAATAGATTTTTTTTTCAATACATTCTGCTGCGAGTTTAACAATTTCTTTTGTACTTACATACTCACTATTTTGTGGAAAAAACACACCAGTAACTTTATTATTTACACACAAGCGTAAAAATTCACATAAATTATCTATATAAATCATACTTCTCTCATTTTCAATTCCTGGAAATATAGGAGATACTTTAACTAACTTAATAAGTTTAAAAAAGTTACCTTTACAACCAGGACCATATACCATTGGTGTCCTAATTATTACAGGTTTAAACCTATTATCAGTCATTTTTTGAATTGACAAATCTGCTTCAAGTTTACTCTTACCATAAATATTTGCTGGACATGGAATAGTACTCTTTTTGATAAACTTTTTTTCACCCATACTTCCATCATCACCATATACAATTATACTACTCATAAATATAAACTGCTTAATACCATCTAACTTAGCCTTTCTTGCTACTTTTATTGCCAAATCTCTATTAACCTTCATATACAAGCTTTCCATTTTTGAATCAGTAGATACATGAGCAATTCCTGCTACATGGAACACAACATCGTATTCAGAAAATGAAATTGCCTTCCACTCATCATTCATTGTTCCAACTGTATTAACATCATATTGTTTAGGCCATTTTTTGAGACTATTCTCAAAAAATGTCCCTATGTAACTATCTTTTCCAGTAATTAAAATCTTCTTCATAATATTTACATAGTCTCCTTCTGATAGTCATTGACAACATCTATATTAATTGTATTGTTTCTACCTTCAATAACATCATTACCATAAAAAACTTTGAAAAGCGTCTTAAAAAATATTTTCATATCAAACCAAAATCCCATTTTTTTAACATACTCACCATCCAACTTGGCTTTTTCCATTATGGTAAGTTCATCTCTACCATTTATCTGAGCCCAACCGGTTAGTCCAGGGCGAATATCATTTGCTTTACATTTATCGCGCTCAGAAATTAAGTCATATTGGTTCCAAAGGGCTGGACGAGGACCAATACAAGACATAGTTCCACAAAAAATATTTATAATTTGCGGAAGCTCATCAAGGCTTGTCTTTCTCAAAAACTTACCAACCTTAGTTATGTATTTTTCTGGATTTTCCAGTAAATGTGTTGGCATATCTTTTGGAGTATCAATTCTCATCGTACGAAATTTTAAAATACTAAAATAAGTCTTATGAATTCCGACTCTCTTTTGTTCAAAAAATATAGCTCCTTTAGAATCAACTTTAATTGCAATAACAAAAATTAAAAAAACAGGTGAAATTATTATTATTCCTATCAAAGCAAAAATAAAATCAATCACTCTTTTAATTAATGGATAAATTTCAAACACCTACCTTTTAAATTTATTTATGACAAACACCAAGACAACAATATAAAATAATAGTCAAAATTGACTATTACGTTTTATTCTCTGTATTCTATGATTAGAAAATGGTCTAAGTTATTATTAAAAACAACTCATTAATAAATAAGAAATCTATAGAGTATAAAATTTTTATATCCTTTTACTAATTCCAATCTTTAAATTATATATAATACAAAATAACATATATGAGTTACATTACCTTGATCTATGGTTTTTATTGATTGAATAGTTTTTTGAAATGACATTTATTTGATCTTTGATGAACGCATTAACAAGTTTTCCCTAAATACTTATGACTATCAAATACCAACATCTAGTATAAAGATACTTATTAAATAATTCAGCAGCTTCATTTAATATTTCTTCGCTTCTAGTTGAGAATCAACATAAAAGAAATTCTATTTATTGATTAAAACATATAACGAAATCTCCATAGGCCGAAACACTAAAGAAACTTTCATAATATAAATCTGTTGTATACTTATTGAACATTAACCATTTTACACAACATAATTTTATAAGTCAATTCTTTTTCAGACATTTTTCGAGTTATTATATTAAATATAAATTACTCTAATCCTTTTAAATACCTAAAACTGTATATAATATTATTTTCAAATCATCTAATTATATTCTATTAACTATATTATTTAAGTCTATTGTTCTATCTTCACTCAAAAAAATTAGTTTTCATTTTTTACTTATTATTCATTTATCATCCAAAGTTATTAGACTTTACTTTACCATTAGTTTCATAAAAGATTACAGACCTCTTAAATTAATAATACTTTTCATCATCCATTTCTTCATTTCCAATACATATTTAGGAAACAGAGTTTTGATGATTTTTAAGTGGTTTTTTCTTTCTCTAGCTTCACTTTTTAGGAAACAACTTTAATAACTCTTCAATTTATATTGTGACTTTCTTTAACATTATTATAATCATCAAAAAAATATTTTTCGAACTTTTTTAAGAATATCAAATAATATACTCTCCTAAATTTCAATATTTTTTTCAAATTATACATATGTTGATTTTGGCTTAAACATGATACCAAGGCAAACGCATATGGATTATTTTGTTTAAATCAAATGATTAAATTAGGAAATAGAAGTTAAATATTTCTATTTTATAACTGTAATTTCCTTTTAACATAAGTATAATTATCGAAAATCACCAATTTTTAACATGAAAACAAAACTGATAAACCATATGCGTTTGCCTTGAACATGATACACTTTAAATTTTGCAAAGTATAAAATAAATTTGCTATTAGTTATCTAATTTAATCAAATAAATGTTATAACAGGACTAAGTTCAATTTGATAATTTGACAAATTTAATCTGGCAATTGACACATTATCTTCTTCCCCGATTTTAACAAATATTACATACTAATTGCTAATCATATATCATTCATTGCCTAAAAGTGTACTTTTTTTGTAATAATATCATATTTTGTCGATTAGTATTTTTTATCCTAATTACATTTTATTATTTTGATTATTATCTAAATTTTTTATAATATGTTTTATTAATATTTAAAACAATGAATCTGATTTTAGAATAAAAGCTACCCAAACATGCTTATAAAATTTAATCATTTTCTTAATTAATTAAATTCTTATCTTGAAAATCACTTTTTTTCAATAACATTTCTGATTTAAGCAAAAAACTTCACTATTACAAACTATTTTCAAATTTCTCACTTCCACTATAAATAACCCATTTTCAAATTTATATATGTTAATATATAATAGTATAAAAACTTTCCTACAATTTTATTTGACATTGAATTGATAAAATAGTTTGAAATTTTACAATAACTCAAAATATTTTTGGAGTTGAACTATTAATAATCACCAATTTAAAAGTTAAAATTCTTTTCTTGTTATCCTAAACAATCTCCACAATAGTTACATCTTAATTTAATTAATTAACTCTGGTATGTTCCCATAGCCATCAAGCTAAGGATTTTTAGATAGTATACAAATTTTTCAAAACCTAAATTATAACTTAATAATTAAACATAAGTTTTACTTGAATCAAATTTTAAACACACTAAATAAAATATGTATTAAATAGCAAATATTACAAT
>JBDMZA010000728.1:0-4423 GCA_039770155.1 Clostridiales bacterium | reverse complement strand
TAATATACTAGAAGAAGAATCATTGATTTGATGTATAGAATAAATAAATAAAATATTATATTATATTTTATTAAGTCTATTTAAATTTATTTTCTTTGAGATGATACAAAGATTGAAATTGCTGTATAATTATCATTCCTTAAATTTTCTACTCTTTTTAGTATTAACAACTCCATAGATTTCAGCCAATCTTTTGGTTTATTATTATCTTCTAATAAACTTTCCATTTCATTTTCTAAAACATATTCCCAGAAACCATCTGAACAAATTAATATTACATCACCATCACATACTTTTATTGGAATACTTATAGAATCAGTTTCACAAATATTTTCAACACCTAAAACTCTTGTTAATATATTTCTATCTGGATTTTTTCTAATATTATCATAATCAATTTTTCCTATATCAACATATCTTTGTACAATACTATGATCTTTTGTATGAAATACTAATTTTTTATCCCTAAAATAATACAATCTTGTATCACCTAAATATCCAAATAAAATACTATCCTTATTTGCTAATACAGCTGTTATAGTAGTTGCCATTTTAATACTTTTTTCATTAGCTACATCAATAATTATATTATTTAATTCATATATTAATTCTATTAATCTATCCTCTGAAAATTCATTATTGGAGTTAAATTTTTCCTCAAAATTACTTACAGCAAGACCTGAAGCTACTTCTCCTTTGTTTAATCCTCCAAGTCCATCACAAACAACCCAAAAAGATATATCTCCTAAAGAAAATTTTAAACTGTCTTCATTTACTTTTCTACCTCCAACAGATGTAATACTTTCAGTTTTATATTCAAATAATTTTGTTTCATCATTCTTATCAATTCCATTGTATTTATAGAGAGACATTAATGATTTTTTGTCATAATAATAACTTTTCCTTTGTTTAATTAAATATATACTAATAATTATTACTAATATAAGTATTAGACTTATATATATATAATATTCCATAATATTATTATATCTCCCATCTGATATTTATAAACATCATTTAAATATAAATACTAATGTTTTAGATAATTATATTATTTAAAATTCTTACAAGGTTTATTCTATAAAAAATAAAAACCCTTTCAATTAATTATCCATAAATAAATTTGTAACTGATTTTTTCTTATTTTTACTATTTTTTATTATAACATATCAACTCAAATAGCTTCAAACAAAAATTTAATGTAGATTTATTTTTTTGCTTTCTCTAATTAGGAGATAAGGAGAACCTAAAAAATAGTACCAAATTCTTTTCGTCTGAAGTTCGCTTAAATCATGCGAATTCATACTCGAGAATTAGAGTTTATTTTTTGGATATCCCTAAGAGAAATATACTATTACACTCCTATCTCCAAAATAAATTTATATTTCATACAATATTGTTATAGATATAGAATCAACCTCAATTTTATTTATGATTTGAGGCTCATTTTCACTACAACTATTGTTTATATAATTACTATTTACATAAATTAACCATTTTCCTTTAGGAACATATACTAACTTATTTTCATTGTAAGGGTTATATATAACAATTATATTTTTCCATTCATCATATTTATTATTATTTTTCAAAGTATATGCAACCACTAGATCTGGAGCATATAGTCCTTGAAAATGAATATTTACTAACTCTTTTGTATCTAATCTAAATAATTTATGGGTCAATCTTAATTTAATCATTTGACTATAAAAATCAAATACTTTTTTATAGTATTTTTTGTATTTCCAATTGACCATATTTATATTTTCACTACTATTATAACTATTATGATTTCCAAATTTTGTTCTTAAAAACTCGTCTCCCGAATGAATAAATGCTATTCCCTGTGATGTTAAAATTATTCCACTTCCAAGTATTGTTCTTTTAACTATCTCATTTTCCAAGGGGTTATCCTTTTCGATTCTACGATCAAATGATTTATATGGTTTTTCAAAATTAAAATAATGTGAAGATATTTGATCATATAACAAATAATTATCATGACATGATATATAGTTTACAACCTCTGTTGGGTGATCTGTAAAATCATTAATTGCTCCCATAACACCATTAAACACTTCTTCTTTTTTACTATAATCATTAGTTAAGTAACCTAAACTCGGTTTAGGAACACCATTGTCTCCTCTTAATGCATTTCTATAATTATCACTAAACACACCATATCCTTTAGATCTTTGAGTTCCTTTAAAAATACTTTCATGCCAAGGTAGTGTTGACCATCCACCTTTCCACGGTTCTCCATATATCAAAATATTGGAATTATATTCTTGTAATTTTTTAACAAATATTTCCATTGTTTTTTTGTCATAGAGACCCATTAAATCAAACCTAAAACCATCAATTCTATAATTTTCATACCAATGAATCAATGAATCTAAAATAAATTTTCTGACCATAAATCTTTCAGTAGCTAATTCAGAACCACAACCTGATCCATCAGAATATCTCAAATATTCATTTGATCTATAATAATAGCCAGGTACCAAACTATCAAAGGTACTTAATTCATAAGTATGATTGTATACTACATCCATTACAACATATATATCTTTTTCATGTAGTTTTTGAATCATTTCTCTTGATTCTAGTATTCTTGATTTAGGATTAAAAGGATTTGTTGAATATATACCCTCAGGAACATTAAAATTTTGAGGATCATAACCCCAGTTATAATCATCAGGATCACATTTTCCTTCATTTACAGTTTTATAATCAAATATAGGCATTAATTGAACACAATTTACTCCTAATTCTAATAGATGATCTAATCCAGTTTTTATATTTGAATCACCATTTAATCGAGTTCCTTCCTCGGTTATACCCAAAAATTTACCTTTATTTTTCACACCTGAATTAGGATCACATGTATAATCCCTTACATTCATTTCATAAATAACAGCATCTGTATGACTTTCAAATACTGGTCTTTTATGCTCAAAAAAGTTACTTGGAACTATTAACTCATCTTCTATATTGTTAATATCAGTAATAAAACCCTTTATTCCATTAACCGAAATTGCCTTTGCATATGGATCTACAACAAAATTATCCAATTCATCTTTTGTTCCTGGATTGATTATAATATTTAAATTATAATATTTATTAACAATATCATATTTATTTAACTCAATAACCCAAATACCCTTCTCTTTTATTCTTTTCATTTTATATGAGGAACCATATCCATCTTTGACATTATAATCTTTATAAACATAAAGTTTAACTTTATAAGCTGTAGGAGCCCATACTTTTAAAATAACTTTAGTTTTATTAAATGTAATTCCAAGATCATCACCATCATAGCAAAATTTATCTAATACATCCCTTAATGTAACCTTACAAGGTGAAAAAAAATTCGAAGCATGAATTTCATAATACATACTTGTATCTAACTTAAAATCACATGGTAACTTAAAAATAATTTTTCTTTCTTCTATTTTATATGAAATATTACTTATTTCTTTACCATTACATGTTAAATAAAATTCTGTATTATATAGAATAAATGAAGATAAATATGCAATTATTTCTTTATCATTATCCATAATTGCAAATTTTATTTTTGGCGATATTGCTTTGTAAGCATCTAAAAAATTTGTATAAACATTCCAATCCCAATCAGTTGCATATATTTCAGTGCTTAATGTATTTGAAAAAGCCATTTTATGAAGACTTTCAACCCAGTCATATTTTCTTAATTTAAAACTTGCCATATTCAAACCAGCTAATCTTCCAAAATCATTTTCTTCAAAAAAGTCAATTTGTTCACTTTTGTCTCCATTACATTCATCACACCAAGACCAAATATTCCAACCTGTATAATCTTCATTATGTCTATAATAATGAACTAAATATTGGTATTTATTCATAATATCATTAATTACTATTCTAATAGTTTTTCCAATTTTTTCTCCATTTATTTTCGTATATACAAAAATATCACAATCAGAATCAATCACTAAAGAATCATCTACAGTCAGATTACCATATTTATCAATTTTAACACCCTTAATTTTGGGTTCAAAATTCCATTTTACACTACTAATAAACTCATATTTTTCAGATAAATAATTTATTAAAAGCAATTGTGTTTTTGTTCTAAAAGATACAATATCTCTAGATGATAAAATTTTGTATCCTGAGATTATATAGGAATAATCTTCACAACTATTCTCCTTTAAATTAATTTTTTTATCATCACTTAAAAAATCACATACATCAGAATACCTGTATACACCAGGTTTTAATTTTTTAATTTTTACCATAGTATCATTCCCCACTAAATATCAATCTCCCAAAATCAATTTAGGCAGAATCAAAAAATAAACTAGTCAACTTTTTTTGAAAATTCGTTAAACCATCGATACTTTCAGAAAAAAATTGTCTTATGAAATTTTTGATT
>JBDMZA010000727.1:0-3965 GCA_039770155.1 Clostridiales bacterium | reverse complement strand
GATGTTGCAGTTAAAAATAAAATAAATGTATTAAAATTAAAAAAGATGAGAAAAATAGCAACTGGATTACTTATATTTATGTCAATTATGTTTGTTTGTCTTCGGAAATATGAGGATGAAAATTTAGTTTTATCAAGTTTAGTTGCTTTTGCGGAAGCTTCTATGATTGGAGCTTTGGCTGATTGGTTTGCAGTAGTAGCATTATTTAGATATCCTTTAGGTTTAAAATGGATTCCACATACTGCAATTATAAGAAATAATAAGAATAGAATAGCTGTTTCTCTATCTAATTTTGTTGTAAATAATTTTTTAAATAGTAGAGTTGTGAGTGAAAAACTTAAAAATGTTGATATTTTAAATGAATTGAGTTTGATCCTAAAAAATAACAGTAATGACATCTTAATTCGTGCAAATAAAATAGTTCCAGATGTATTTGATCATATTTTTACAAAAGATAATGTTTCGATTTTGAAGGAAAAAATGATAAAAAATAATTTTAAATTATATCCTTTTATAGGAGAAATGCTTGACCTTTTAGTGTCATCTGGTCATCATGTTCCAATTCTTAAAGAGATTCTTAATTTTGTAAATATATACATAAATGATAATAGAGATAAAACATTGAAATTTATTGAAAGTTTGAATAAAACTCTGTCACTTCCTGTTATTAGAAATGTGGTTTATAATAACATATTAAAAGCTATTGGGAGACAAATAGATGATATTGAAAATCCAAATTCAGAAATAAGTAATCTTTTAGCATATGGAATACCAAAATTTGTATTGAAACTAAAAACTTCTGAAGAACTAGTAGAAAAAGGAGAATTTTTCAAGAAAGAAATTTTAGAATCAAATTCCTTTGACATTATTATAAAAGACTTACTTGAAGAAATAAGAAATGTTTTAAAAACCTTTGACATTAATACTAATGTAGAACTAAAGGAAAATGTTGAGGGTGTTTTTTTTAGTATCATAAATAAAATTAATGATAATGAAAAAGTGAATAAAAATATGAATTCTTTTATAAAGATTAGTGTTGAAAAGTTTATTGATCAATACAAAAATAATATAGAAGAATTAATTTCAGAAACAGCAAAAAAATGGGAACCAGATGATATGGTTAAAATTATTGAAATATATGTTGGGGCAGATTTACAATATATCAGGATAAATGGTACCATAATAGGTGGAATAGTTGGAGTAATAATAAATTTTATTTCAAAAATAAATATTTTTTAGTGGAGGAATATATTTTAAAAATGTTAAATTCAAAACATGAATGTACAGCAGTAAGTCCTACACAATATCCAAAAAAAGAATTTCCTGAAATTGTTTTATTGGGAAGATCAAATGTAGGTAAATCATCATTTATTAATTCAATGCTAAATAGAAAAAATTTAGCAAGAATTGGTTCAAAACCTGGAAAAACAAGGGTTATAAACTTTTATAATATCAATGAAAATATGTTTTTTGTAGATTTACCTGGATATGGATATGCAAAAGTTTCTAAAAGTAGTAGAAATGAGTGGCAAAAGTGGATAGAAGAGTATCTTATAACAAGAAATCAAATTAAAATGTTGATATTACTGGTAGATATAAGGCATGAACCTTCTAACGATGATAAGATAATGTATAATTGGATTATGAGTAGAAACGTAAATCATCTAATTGTTGCAAATAAATTTGATAAAATAACAAAGAGTCAATTAAAAGATAAACTTTTAATTTTGAGAAGAGGATTTGCAATAAATGAAGATGTTATGTTAATACCATATTCTGCAAAAACAAAGTTTGGAACAACAGAAGTATGGAATTATATAGAAAAAGGGATTGAATAAAAGGAAAAAAATTAAAAAAATATTAAAAAATCGATTTTTTATAATAAATGGTAAACCAATTGGTAATACTATAAATTTATAAAAAGTCGAATTTTAATGTTGTAAAATATCGAATAATATATAATAATAGAGACTAAACTGGAGTAATTTAAGAAATAGTACTGAATTATTTTATAAATTCTATAATTTTGAAGATATTCATTCTTTTATAGTTGTTGACTAAAATATAAACAAAGTATACTATAAAATCAAATATAGTATAAATGAGGTGTTGCCATAGTATATAATAACTAAAATTTTTTAATAATAATTGTCAATTAATAGCTTTATATTTTATCATATGAATTTTGTTCCATTTAAACTCAAATAATATGGAAAACTAAAAAATAATGCATTTTTTAGAATTACTTAAGATAAGAATTTTTAGGAGGGCTATTTTAATGAATAGTTATATAAAATTTTTTTCTGCTAAAATCTCGGCAATTTTAGCAGTTGTTATATGCGGTATGGTTATAGCATCAATACCTTCAGAGATTATAAACAATAATAAAGTGAATATAGAAGACAATAATACAGAAGATAATGCTATACAAGTTGTGAAGAATTCTAAAATATTATTTTCATCAAATACTTATAAAAAAGTTTACGTTACTGCGAGTGCACTAAATATAAGAGTCAATAATTCAACTGCTTATAGAAAAGTTGGCTTGGCTTATAGAGGAGAAAGTCTTACTTCATTAAGTTATAAAAATGGTTGGTATAAAATAAAAAAATCAAATGGTTTAATTGGATGGGTAAGCGGAAAATATATATCATCAAAGCCTATAATGCTAACAAGTAATAGTAACAGTAAGCAAAAACTTATTGATCATGCGATGACATATATTGGTACGCCATATGTTTATGGTGGTTATAGTAGATCAGGAGTTGATTGTTCAGGTTATGTAGGAGTTGTTTATAAAACTTATGCTAATGTTAAATTAAACAGAACTGCGAGTTCTATGTCAAAACAGGGAAAAGTTGTATCTAAATCAAAAGCACTTCCAGGGGATTTGATGTTTTTTAGTACTGGAGGAGGAAAATACATTAGTCATGTAGGAATATATATTGGAGAAGGAAAAATGGTTCACGCTTCAGCTTCAAAAAGAAAAGTAATAACAACATCAATACAATCAAGCTATTGGAAAAATACTTTTGTAACAATGAAAAGAATAACATTACCATAAATAGGGATTGTTTTGAAATTATTTTATTCGATATTACATAAATTTTAAATGTGTTTCAAAGGATAAAGATAGAGTGTGTTAAAAATTAAAATGCACTTTATCTTCCTATAAAAATTTGTACATAACATATATTATATTGCGGATGAGGAGCAATACCAAAGCCTACCATATTAAAGCTTTTGTTTTCTATATTTTCTCTATGCCCTTCGGAGTTCATCCATGAAACAAATGCACTTTTTACATCTGATTGACCAGCAGCAATATTTTCTCCGGCAGTACTGTAGTTTACTCTAAATTTTGCTAACATATCAAATGGACTTCCATAAGTCGGTGAAGTATGATCAAAATAATTTTTTTCATTCATATTTTGAGCTTTTATTTCAGCTACTTCCATAGCTGGCATGTCAAATGAAAGTTCTTGTGCTCCTACATTTGCACGAGCTTCATTAACAAGATCAAGAAGTATTTTATCATCTTCTGTTATTCCTAGTGCTAATGATGTATCAGAATCTGTAGAACCATCAGTAATAGTTGGTTTGGTAGTAGATGTAGGTTTTGGAGTAGTTTGTTTTTGGGCAGTTTGTTTTTGGGTAGTTTGTTTTGGAGTAGTTTGATGTTTAGGAGTAGTTTCAACAGAATCAGATAATTTGATTTTAGGATTTAAATAATCATTGATATGAAATGCAATAAAGACGATAAAAAAAATTATTAAAAACAAAAATAATCGTTTCAAGTTATACACCCCCATAAAATTAAGAAAAAAATTTAAAAATACATATATCTATTTTAAGTATTCCCAGGAAATCTTAAAAATAATACCCAATGCTTTTTGTCTGAAGTTCGCTTAAATCATGGAAATTCATACTCAAGAATTAGAGTTTATTTTTTGGATATCTCTTAG
>JBDMZA010000726.1:0-3435 GCA_039770155.1 Clostridiales bacterium | reverse complement strand
CTTGAATTGCTTCCAAAATTAAGAGTATTGAGCATTAATAACAATAATGTTGATGATGAAATACAATTAGAAAAACTAAATCAAATTGAAAAACTTTATTATAAAAAGGCTAAAATTAAGGAAATCGAGTTAATTGAAATAATGGAATTAATAAGAACAGATAAAGAATTGTAATAAGCAATTACCTAAAATAGAGCTATATTTTTTTGGTTTCCTTAAAGTAAAAAGAGTACATAATTTACATAAGGTATGTACTCTTTTTTGATTTACAAATTTTATTTTTATTTAAATCAATATAGCTTAATTTTTTTAATTTCATTAGAGATTTTGGAATGTTTTTTAATTTATTATGTTCTAAATGAATTTCTTCCAAATTATCTAAATTATCTAAATCAGGTAGTAGTTTTAAATTGTTATTATCTAAGTACAAACATACTAAATGATTAAGATTATTTATTTCTTTGGGTAAAAAATTTAAATTATTATTACTTACCCTTAAACAATTAATGTTTTCAAGACTTCCAATTTCAACAGGTAATCCAATTAAATTATTTTTATAAAGATCTAGAATTTTAATATTTTTAAGATTCTTTAATTCCTTAGGTAAATATTTTAATTTATTTTCCATAATATCTAATTGAATTAGATTATTTAAACCAAAAATTTCAGATGGTAAATATTCTAATTTGTTTTTTGATAAATCAAGAATCCTTAATTTTTTTAATTGACCTAGTTTTCCTGATAATCTTTCAAATTGGTTATTTGATAAAATTAGAGTTTGTAAATTTTTCAAAGTACTAATATTTGAAGGAAGTATCTTTAAATTATTGTTACTTAAATTTAACCATATTAAATCTTCTAGTTCAAATAAATTAGGAGGTATATTATCTAAAGATAGATTAGTCAAATTAAGTTGACTCCAGCTTTCCTTTTTAGCATAGTATATAAATTTATCAATATTCAAATATAGCATCACTCCTAGTAAAATATTTACTCTATATTATATTATTTAAATAAATTAAATAATATATGTTATATTTAAAACTTTTATAAGTCTTAATAAGAGTGTAATTTGTCTATTCAAATTAATTTATATATTTCCTGAAACTAAAATGCTTGTCTATTTATTGAAAAATACTTGTTTGAGGCTATTTACTTCGATATAATACCTTTTAAGGAGATTTAAAGATATCTAAAAAATAAGTCACCATTATTGAATGATAAAACATATGTTCGTAGATTGTTTTTTGGTGAATATTTTGTAAAGTTAAATAAAAAGTTATAGTGAGGTTGGATAATTGAATTTTAAGATCAAGGAAGAAGTTAAACTTGTATTAGATCATTTAAGTAATAATGGTTTTGAATCATATGTAGTAGGTGGCTGTGTAAGAGATAAATTGCTGAATAAGAAGCCAAAAGATTGGGATGTAACTACAAGTGCAAAACCAGAAAATATTATTAAATTATTTAGAAACTTTAGTGTAGTACCGACAGGACTAAAACATGGTACTGTTACTGTAATTATAAATAAATATAACATAGAAATAACAACTTATAGAATAGATGGAGAATATATTGACAATAGAAGACCTGAGAACATAAAATTTACAGCTTCTTTGAAAGAGGATTTAAGCAGAAGAGACTTTACTATAAATGCTATGGCATATAATGAAGAACAAGGACTTGTTGATTTTTTTGGAGGTCAGAGAGATTTAAATAGAAGATTGATTAAATGTGTTGGAGATAGTTATAAAAGATTTTCAGAAGATGCTTTGAGAATGATGAGGGCTGTAAGATTTTCATGTCAATTAAATTTTGATTTAGATGAAACTATTTTTTCGGGAATTGAAAAATTAATTAATAACTTAGACTATATTAGTAAAGAACGAATTAGAGATGAGTTTTTTAAAGCTTTGGATTCTAATAATCCTGAAAAAATTATATTATTTTATAAAACAAAAATAATAAAATATGTTTTTCCTGAAATGTTTATATTAATTGATGAAAATAAATTGAAAATAGCACTTAGGGCAATTAATAGTATAGTGGATATAAAAGATAAAGTATATTTAAAACTTACTTTATTTTTCATAGAAATAATTAATAATAAAGAGCAAATAAAAAGTATCCCAATTGATAGAATTTTAAAGAAATTAAAATTAGATAATATAACAATAAAATATACTGTGATTTTATTAGAAAATAGTTTTCTAAATATTAATGAGGATAAGATATGTATAAAAAAAATATTAAATAAAATAGGTGATGATTTATTTTGCGATTTGCTTATAATAAAAGAAGCAATTTTTACTTTGAAAACAGATATTAATAAAAGTGAGAAAATAGAAATATTTGAAAGAATAAAAATGGTATATAATGATATAAAGAATAATAAAGAATGCTATAATAAAAGTTGTTTAAATATTAATGGAAAAGACTTAATGGATTTGGGAATAAAAGAGGGTAAAGAGATAGGGATTATTATTGATAAATTGGTTGATTACATTATATATAATCCAAAAAAGAATAATAAAAAGAGTTTGGCTGAATATATAAAAAATGCAAATTATAATTAATAAAAGGGGAAGTAATGGAGTTAATTAAAAGTTGTGAGATTCTTGACAATAAAACAAAACAGTTAGAGGAATTTTACATTGAGAGATTAGAATATGAAAATAAATTAGAAGATGCCCTAAGTGATAAAAAAATAGCAGTTTTAACAGGGTTTCCAGGAGTAGGAAAAACTCAAATTGTTTTAAATTATATAAATAAGCATAGAGGTAAATATAAAAAAATTTTTTTTGTTAATTCAAAAAGTTATTTATCCTTACTAAAAGGTTATTCAAAATTTTTAGATTTAAATGAGGATATTAGTTCTAGGTTCAAGGCTAAAAAGTGGTTTGAAAAAAATGAAAATTGGCTATTAGTATATGATGAGATGGATACAGATGAAGTAAAAGGTTTTTTTGAAAGTGGACATATAGTAAATTCAAATAATGGGGATGTAATAATAACATCTTCTTTAAATAGTTGGAAAAATAAGATAGAAGTTAGTTGTTTTAATATAAATGAATCTATTTTATTTTTAAGTAATTTGACAGGATTAAATGATTTGGATTTAAATAGAAAGCTTTCTGTAATGCTTGGCAATTATCCTATTGCTTTAAAACTGGCAGCTAATTATATTAATAAAAATTTAATTGATTTTGATGAATTTATAAGTAAGTTAGATAAGACTGATTTTAAAATATTAGATTTGGAAAACTGTTTAAATAAAGAATTTCATAATATGATAGATATTACAACACATGTTTTTAGTATAATTTTTAATAAAATTGAAGAATTTAATCTTATAAATTATTTAGGTGTATTTTCATATTTTTCAAATGATTATATTAACAAAGATTTATTTGAAATTATTTATGAAAGATATAT
>JBDMZA010000725.1:0-2626 GCA_039770155.1 Clostridiales bacterium | reverse complement strand
GTTCTCCTAATGAGGAATTATAGTATCTATAATTAATAATTTACATAAAATATTTATTAATTTTAAAGGAAGTATTATACTTTAAGGATGTGTTTTAATGTATTTAAAAAGACTTGAAATTCAAGGGTTTAAGTCATTTGCCGATAAAGTAAAATTGGAGTTTAATAAGGGTATTACATCTGTTGTAGGTCCTAATGGTAGTGGTAAAAGTAATATTGGTGAAGCTATAAGATGGGTTTTGGGAGAACAAAGTGCTAAAGTTTTAAGAGGCATTAAAATGGAAGATATTATTTTTGTTGGTACAGAATTTAGAAAACCTATAGGATTTGCAGAAGTTTCAATAACTATTGATAATTCAAATGGAATGTTACCCTTTGAATATACTGAAGTAACTGTTACCAGAAGAGTTTATAGATCAGGTGAGAGTGAATATATTATTAATAAAATTAAATGCAGATTAAAAGATGTGCATAGTTTGTTTTTTGATACAGGTATTGGTAGAGACGGGTATTCTATAATCGGACAGGGAAGAATAGATGAAATATTAAGCACTAAATCAGAGGACAGAAGACATATATTTGAAGAAGCCTCTGGAATAGTTAAGTATAAGATGAGAAAGATAGAATCTGAAAGAAAACTTGAAAAAACTGAAGAGAATCTAACAAGGATAAATGATATTTTAAGCGAATTAGAATATCAAATGAATCCTTTAAAAGAACAATCTGAAAAGGCTAAAAGTTTTTTAGATTTAAGGAAAAGTTTAAATGAATTAGAAATAAGTATGTATGTTGAACAGATAATAAAAATTAAAAAAAGCTTGCAAGAAGTAGAAGATAAGTACAATATTATAAAGGATGATATTGAATTAAATAATATAAAGATTGAGAAAATTCAATTGAAGATTACAATATTGGGTGAACATATAAAAAGTGAAGAACAGAAATATGAAATATCAATTAAAGATTTTTATGAACTTGAATCTAAAATTGAGAAATACTATTCAAATTTACAATTAAATAGCGAGAAATTAAGAAATACTGATTCTGATAATTTGAAATTAGAATCTGAAAAAATTAATTTAGAAAATAAAATGAAAGAGTTGAAGGAAGATAAATATAAGACTCAATCAAAATTAGAGTATTTTAATAAGACTTTAGAATCATATGAAAAAAAATTAGAAGAACATAATAAAAAATTAGATAGTTTAATTGGAAATCTTGATGATAATGAAAAATATATTGAAGATACAAAACAAAATTTGATGGATACTATTGATAGTCAGTCAGAAAAGAAAATACAAATAAATAATGCAGATAATTCTATAAATGCACTAAATACAAGATATGATAACTTGAATAATGAAATTGAAGAAAATGAATTTGAGTTAGAAGATTCTTTAAATAGGGAGTTTGAAACAAGAGAAATTATAAAAAATACCGGAAAAGATAGCAACAAATCAAATGAACAAGTAAAAAGTATAAAGGATAAACAAATACTAATTAGTAATGAATTATCTTGGGAAAGAAAAATTTATGATAAAAATAAGTCAGAATTAGATTATAAAATGTCAAGAAAAAGAATAATAAAAGAAATGGAAGAAAATTATGATGGATACAATAAAAGTGTAAAGATGCTTTTAAGGGAAGTAAAAGAAAATAATAGTTTTGGAAAAGGAATATTAGGTGCTCTAGCTCAACTTATTTCAGTTGATAAAAAATTTGAATCAGCTATTGAAATGTCATTGGGAGGTGCTCTACAAAATATTGTTACAGAAACTGAAGAAGAGGCAAAAAGATCAATAAACTATTTGAAGATGAATAAATTGGGAAGAGCAACTTTTTTGCCTATTAATGCAATAAAAGAGAGATTTTTAGATAGATATACCATTGATAGTTTAAATAATCAAAAAGGTTTTTGTGGAATTGCATCAGATTTAGTACATTATGATAAGAATATTGAAAAAGTTTTAAATAATTTATTGGGAAGAGTAGTTATTGTAGATAATCTGGACAATGGAATAAATATATCTAGAATATACAAAAATAATTTTAGGATAGTTACTTTAGATGGAGATATATTAAATGCAGGTGGTTCTATGTCAGGAGGAAGTAAAAACGAGAAGGTTGGAGGAATTTTAAATAGAAGCAGAGAACTTGGAGAACTTGAAATTGAAATAAATAAATTAAATAATTTAATTCTTAATGGAGAAAAAAAGATTAATGATTTGACAAATAAATCTAATGAATTTGATGTTAAGTTAGAAAATGAAAATATTCTAATTAGAAATTATGAACTAATTTTAATAAGAGAAGAAAGTTACTTAGCTCAATTATTGGAAAATATAGAGAAAATTGAATCTAAAAATAAAATACTAAAAAGTGATTTAGAAAGCACAGAATATAATATAAAGGAAGAAAAGTTAAAAATTAATTTACTCAAAAAGGAATTAGAGGATATTGAAAATAATATTTTAAGTTTGAAAAACATTATTTCAGAATATCAAATAAAGCATAAAGAAGAGCAGAGCATAAAGGAAAAAATTAGTGAAGATGTAACTGATTGTAGAGTTGCTATTAACTCTAGTAAAGAAAATATTTTATTGACTAAAGAGAATTTATCAAGAATT
>JBDMZA010000724.1:0-2800 GCA_039770155.1 Clostridiales bacterium | reverse complement strand
GGAAATTATTATATTCTACAAGAACAAATCTAAGTTTTTTATAAAGTTTTTGTCCCCATAATAAGTCTATAGAATAATAGTTTACTATTTCTTTTTTTCCATATAACGTAAGTGCTTTTCCTTTCTGTTAGTACTTTTAGGACAATATAAAATGAGCTATTTTTCTAGGAAAACTTTTGACTCTCCATCTAGATTAAATGTTATATATAAAATTTCCGATATAGTTTTATAATATTGTATTTAAAAATAAAGGTAATTTTTAGTGAAATCCTTATTTTGAGGTGACTTTAATGAGTATTAAAGAAAAATTAAATAATATAATTGAAGAAGGCAGAAAAATATTTGCTAAAGAACAATCTGAAAAAATAAATTCAGCAATGAAATCTTTACTTAAACATTCAATCAATAATAATATGGAAGAAAAAACAGAATTAAAAAGATTTTTTCACTCTTTAAAGGGAGCAGGTGCTTCGTTTAAATTATATGATATTGCAGAATTGGGAAAAGAATATGAATTATACATAGACTCTATAAAAGATTATAATCAGATGAATGATAGTTATTTCATAAAGATATTAAAGGGTCTAGCTCTTGCAAATAATTTGATAGAAAAACTAAATACAGAATATTTAGAAGAAGTAAATATAGAAAATCATAAATATGATAGAGAAAAACTTTTGAGTACATATATAACCAAAACTAAATCTCCTGTAATATTAATAATAGATGATGATTTATCAATATTGAGTCAAATGAAATTGGTTTTGGATGAGTTAAATTATGAAATTATAACATCTCCAACTTTGGAAGAATATAAAGATTTAATATTTGATAATAAAGTAGATTTTATTTTGATGGATATTATGCTTAAAAATTCTAATGGCTTGGATTTCCTGAGAAAACTAAGAAAATCTGGCTTGAATATTCCAATTATATTAATTACATCTGATACAGATACAAATATAAAACTTAAAGCTTATGAATCAGGTGCAGAAGATTATATAACTAAGCCTTTTGATTTTAAAGAACTTCAAATAAGAGTTCAAAGAGTTATAAACAATTCTCAAAAATCAAAAAGTTTAATTTATACTGATATTTTGACGCAAGCTTATTCAAAAACACTATTGGATGAAAATATTAAAATTGCACAATACAGATTAAAAAAATATAATGAACCATGTTCAATCTGTTTAATCGATATAGATTCTTTTAACCATATAAATACAATATTTGGTTATGAAAATGGAGACAAAGTATTGACAAAATTTGTAACAGAAATCAACTTATATTTTAAAAATAAAGAGCAAATATATAGGAATGATGAAGATTCATTTATAGTGTTATTACCAAATACCAATATGACTAAAACATATTCACTAATAAAAAAAATTAGAAATGATTTTTCTAAAAGAGAGTTTTTTAGTGATGGGATTAATTCTGTAAATCTTATATTTTCTGCAGGAATAGCAATTATTGATAGTGAAACAGAATTTGTTTTAGACATTATAAAAAGGGCTGGAACAGAATTAAAAAAAGCTAAAGCTATTGGGAGATCTTCAATATTTCCAAATAATCTTGATGATATAAATATAAATGAATTAAAGAAAAAAGTTTTGATAATAGATGATATGAATTCAATAATCTATTTACTAAAAAAACAATTGAATGAATTAGGTTTTAGTGTTGATTTTGCAACAGATGGAGAAAAAGGTCTGATGAAAGCTTCTAAATATGAACCCGACATAATTTTATTGGATTTAATGTTACCTAAAATTAGTGGAATTGAGGTTTTAAAAACAATAAAATCTAAATATACTCATCTAAATACAAAGATTATTATTATTACTTCAAATAGAGATAAAGACACAATGGATATGTGTTTAAAAAATGGAGCGGATTCTTTTATAACAAAACCAATTTCACTTATAGAATTACAGAGTGTAATTACAAAACTTTTTGAAATGTAAACAAATTACAATAATATTAATAATACTATAATAATTAAAATAGATTATATAACTTAAATCTGTATGATATAATTAGAAATGGATGGATTTGGATTGATTATGCCTATAGAGTTTATTTATTATTATAAATAATAGGTAAAAAATCGATTGTAGAATATTGTAAAAAAAGGGGTTTGAGTCTATATGAAAATTTTAATTGTGTATTATTCTTTAGGAGGAAACACTGAATTTATAGCACAAAAAATTGGAGATGAATTAAATGCTTCAATTTTAAGGTTGGAACCTGTAAATGATATTGAAAAGAAGGGTTTTATGAGGTATGTGAGAGGAGGTAAACAAGTTTTATTTAATTCTTCTCCGAAACTTAAGAACTTTGATGAAAATCTTATTGAGTATGATTTGATAATATTAGGAACTCCTGTTTGGGCAGGAAGATATACACCTGCGTTTAAAACTCTTTTTGAAAAGTATAAATTTGATAATAAAAAATTAGCAATTTATTGTTGTCATGATGGAGGAAAAGGAAAAGTATTTCAAAAATTTAGAGATAATTTACCTAATGCTCAAATAATTAGTGAAAAAGAATTTGAGCGGACATCTAAAAATAGAGAAAAAAGAGGCAAAGAAGCTGTAAAGTGGGCAAAAACATTGAATTAGGAGAGCCTAAAAAATAATACCGAATTCTTTTCGTCTGAAGTTCGCTTAAATCGCGCGAATTCATACTCGAGAATTAGAGTTTATTCTCTAGAATCTAGATTTGCTTTTTGATATCTTTAGCTATATTCTAGGTTGCTTTAATTTCAATTCTTCTATTATCTTTATTCCAGCACTTG
>JBDMZA010000723.1:0-2779 GCA_039770155.1 Clostridiales bacterium | reverse complement strand
TTAAATGCAAATAAATATTAAAAATGGGAATCAATTTGGTAAAAATTTTAATGATTCCTTAAAAACAGCACCAACACAAAGAAACGAACCTAACATAACATATTACATTTGAGTAAGATTAACAATATAAAGTCTCTATAATCATTGATACAGAATGATTATAGAGACTAGTTTTATTTAAAAAAAATTTTAATTTTATTAAATAAGTCTTTTTAACATATAATGTTTTTGTGGATTTAAGTAAGTATTATATCATTTTAATAATGATACTTAATACACGGCAAACGCATATAAAAATTTTAGTCTCAGAAAAATAGTTAATATTAGAATTTATAGTTAAATAGACTTATTTTATGAAAAGTATAACCTTCAAATTTAAGTATAATTTCTAGTTTTTAATATGATAATAAAACTAATAAACCATATGTGTTTGCCTTGATACTTAATAAAGTTAATTCAAAAGGAGTAGATTCTAATGGAAAATAAATTCAATAATAAGGGTTCAGTTAATATTGGTAAACAAATTTATAATACTAATAATCAGGGACAAATAAATATTTCTAATGATAATTCAACAATTAATGCAACACAAAATATGGATAATAGATTATTAAATAATATTGATATAAATAAATTAATTGAGGAACTTAATAATTTAAAAATTATACTAGCTGAAAAAGAAATGTATGAAGAAGCAGGAGCAATAAAAGACGCTATTGAAGCAAAGGAATATAACAGAAGAATTAGTTTTTTAAAAAAGGCAGGTATAAAAGCTTTAGAAATATCACAAGAGATATCTTTACCCGTTGCAACTTCTGTTTTAGGTAAGATTCTAGGTGTTGATGTATAAAAAATGAGTTCAATAATAAAGGTTCAATAAAATATTGACAATTAAATAGAAAACACAGATGATTTGCTAACTAAACAAAAGTTCATTGTATTATCTGGAAATAGTGATAAAGGAAAAAATATTAGAGTTTGAACATCTAGATATATCTACTACTTATGGACAAAATAACTAAAAATACTTTCCAATGTAAGATGGTTATACTTCAAGAATTAATACTTAGGAGAATATTGAATATGAATAGAGATTATGGAAATAAATTTATATATATAGCAGGACTTTTTTTAATTTTATTTGCGTTTTTAAAACAGTTTGACATACCATTGATCAATGAAAATGCATACATAGGTTTTTCAGGTTCAGCAATTTTTATATCTATAGCAACATTAGATCATAAAATACTTAAAAAGAAATGTTTAAAATCAGAAATATATATTTTGCCTATGATAATTGGTGTTATAATTTTTTTTACTTTTCTTTTGGTTGATGTATCAGCGTATATAGAGCAGTCTATACTGAATGATTTATCTGAAATTTGTACTATTATTAGTATTGCAATGGTTTTAATTTTGAGTTCTAAAAATCATAATAAAGAATTAGATAGCATTGTGCAACATATTATTTCTGACATAGAGCATGCAATAGTTAATTCTAATTTCGAATTATTTAAACAAGGTATAACAGTGACTCTATTTCTCGTAATAAGAGATGAAGATAATTGTTTCAAAAATGTTGAAAGTATAGCTAGCATGGGACATACTGTTAAGAGAAAAAAATTCAGTAAATTATCAAAATTATATAAAAAAGGATTTAAAGACTATGAGAGATCAATTTTTGGTGAAACTATATTGAAAAGTGATGAAGATTCTATTCATGTTTTTGATATTAATGAATTAGAAGGAAATCTTTCAGAGGGAGTAAGAAAAAATTTGGAAACTTTTATTAAACAAAATATTAATTACACTATTATTGTACCATATCACAAGAAAATTGAATATTCAAAAAGTAATTATAATAAAAAAGTAGTATTAATTTTAGCTATAGACAGTTTTAAAGATTGTGCTACAAATATTGATTTAAAACAATATTTTGATGGTTTAAAAAGATTTATAAATGATGATATCTCAAAAATATATAAAGAAGAAATTCAATATGTACATGAAATTTATAATGGAAAATGAGGTATAAATATGAAAGGTGTTTATAATATAGGTAAAAATGAATTTAGTGAAATAGGTGGTTCAGTAAATTATAGCGAAATAATTCATAATAAAAAATTTGATCAATATAAAATAATTATGCAAACGAATTTACAAATGATAAGTTCTAATTTTACTGGTAGAGAAAAATACATAAAAGCAATTGATGATTTGCTAGATAAAAAAGATGTTATAGTATTGTCTGGAAATGGTGGAATAGGAAAAACACAAATAGTATTAAAATATATAAAATTACATAAAAAACAATATAATAATATTGCTTTTGTAAATTGTTCAAGTAAAGAAAATATTATACAAGAATATTCACAACTTTTAAGTATAGATAATGATGAGAATACATTAGGTAATATGAAACATTGGGCAGGATTGAATAAAAATTATTTATTTATTTATGATAATTTAGATGATGAAGAGTTGAAATCAGAGTTTTTTAATAAATATATGATTTCTGCTGCTAATGGAAAGATAATTATAACTTCAAGATTAAAAGATTGGGAAAATATAATTGAGATAAATAAATTTGAAGAGATTGAATCTATTGAGTTTTTAACAAAAAAAACAAAATTGGATAATTATAATGGTGCAAAATTTCTATCTAAAGAACTTGATAATTTCCCATTAGCACTTGAACAAGCAGGAGCATATATTAAAAATAGTATAAAAAAATCTTATGAAAATTATATTGAAAAATATAAAAAAACTGAAAATCGTT
>JBDMZA010000722.1:0-3938 GCA_039770155.1 Clostridiales bacterium | reverse complement strand
TGGAGGATCTACAATATTACTATCAACTATTGATAAAACCTCTGAAACAACATCAAATATTAATCCAACTAATGTATCTTTAATTTCAATTACTACTATAGATGTTCTGTCATTATATTCCTTATATTGCTTGCCAAATTTTAACCTAACATCAATAACCGGTATAATTTTACCTCTTAAATTTATTATACCTTTTACAAAATTTGGTAGTTCTGGTATTTCTGTTATTTTTTGTATTCCGATTATTTCAGTTACATATTTTATCTCTATTCCATACGATTCTTTATCTAATTGGAATGTTAGATACTTATCTTTCTGGGTATCTTCTAATTCGTTAATATTTTCTAAAATAGCTTCCAAAATCTCATCTCCTTTTTACTTTTTAATGAAAATACTAAATATTCAAATTTATAATTAGGGATATCCAAAAAATAAATTATCATTTCAGTTATTAGATCAAATTCAAAAGTCCTTTCTATCACTGAATTTGTCATAATATAAAATTATTTAGAACATTATTTATTTTTTAGATTCTCTTTAATATATCGAATTAAAGAGAATTAAAGTTTATGGTAAATGCTTAAAAATCTTCATCATCTTTTTCAATTTCAAAATCTATTTCATAATATCCCAATTCTTCTGGATTTGTATATAAATAATTTGTATCTTCTATTAAATGATAACCTGATTCTAATAAAATTCTTCTCATATTAACATCATGTGTACCATAAAATATAGCTCCAAGCCAAATATCTCTACTATATCTTAAAATATTCGGAAGTCTTTTTAATATCAATTCTGGTACATCTAAGTCAACCATATTTGGGTCAATAACTAAATCATAAATAAATAATATATCATTATTTGCACCTATATCTATATCTTCTCTAATAAATCCAGACTCAATATCATAAATAGATTCATAAAGATTAAATGTAGCAGTATCTACAGAATCATAGACATCAAAAATTCCTACATCATCATTGTTTTCTACTTCATTAATCTTTATATGATTTGCAAATAAGTCTCCTATATATATTTCCTTCTGAGAATTTTCTTTAATTCCATAAAAGTTAAGCTCTAATTGATTAATATAACAACTTGGTTCATCAGTAATGAATTCCTTAATGTCCACAATGTCCAGAGTATCCCTACTTAAATAATCAACGTCCAAAGAAGATGAAATTTTGTATTTAATATAATCAAATTCATCAAAAATTTTCATAATTTTAGCACTCAGTTAATCCAAAAAACATTTAGATTATACCATTCTCCTATATAATTATTTTTAACAAAAAAAATAAAAAACCTAAACAAATTAAAAAATTTCATATATTAAAATAATATTAAATAGTTTATTTGATTATTTAAATTCTTGTATATATCCTCTCACAGTATCTAAACTTGTACTCATATCTACAAGGGTTTCTTCACCACTTAGAAAATTAATATTATCTGTATATGAAGATTTATTTTCTTTATAAATTACACCAATAGGAATTTTATCACCCCATTCCATTGATTTTTCTATAGCTTTTAATCTATCCTTTTCATCATAACTTTTCTCTAATTCATAAACCCTTTTATTGTACCATTGGAATGTATTAACTTTATTAAAGCTTACACAAGGTTGTAAAATATCAACCAATGCATATCCATTATACTCAATAGCTTTTTTCATCATCTCTTTTAAATGATCCTTTCTTCCACTAAAAGAGCGTGCTACAAAACCTGCACCCAATGATATTGCCAATAAAATAGGATTCATAGGTAAATTAACTGATCCCATAGTTTGTACTTTAGTCACTTGCCCTTTTTCTGTAGTAGGTGAAGCTTGACCTTTTGTCAATCCATAAATTTGATTATCATGAACAAAATGTGCTACATTAACATTTCTTCTTACATTATGAATAAAATGATTTCCACCTTCTCCATATGCATCTCCATCACCTGTATTTATAATAACTGTCAATTCTTTATTCACTATTTTAGCAGCCACAGCAGGTGGAAGTGATCTTCCATGAAGACCACAAAATCCATTTGTATTTAAATATTGTGGTGTTTTAGCAGCTTGTCCTATTCCACCTACTACTAAAACTTTATATGGATCTAAATCTAATTCATTTAAAGAATTTTTTAATGAATCTATTATTGCAAAATTACCACATCCTGGACACCAAGCTGTTTCATCTGTTACATTAAATTTATTTTTATTTTCCATATTATCACCCCTTTATTTAAGTTTTATAATATTTTTTACTCTATCAACAATTTCTCCTGCTGAGAGTTGTCTACCATCATATTTTAATATACTATCTGTGCAACTTACACATAAAACTTCCTTTATAATTAAATTTAATTGACCTGTAGCATTTTGTTCAACATTTATAATTTTATTTATTCCTTTAACTTCATTTTGTATTAATTTTGTTGGTAATGGCCATATATCACCAAAAACTAATGCTTTTGTCTTAATATTTAATATATTTAATTCTTTTACCGCCTCTTTCAGAGGTCCATGCATTGATCCCCATCCAAGAAGTAAAATATCTGCTTCTTTATTGCCAAAAAAATCAGGTTCAATTAATTCATCTTTCAAATAATCTAATTTTCTCATTCTTTTATCATTCATTTTTACCCTATCTTCAGCAGATTCTGTTATGTGACCACTTTCATCGTGTTCATCACTATCAACTAATACTAATTTATCCTTAATTTTTCCTGGAATAATTCTAGGCGATACGCCATTTTTTGTAATTTTATATCTTACATACTCTCCATGTATAAAATTATCTATATATCTATCTCTTGTAACCTTATCAATATCAAAAGGATCTACTGTAGTAGTATAATCAGCTAAAAACTGATCATTCATAATTACAACTGGAATTTGATATTTATCAGCTAAATTAAATGCTCTTACTGTTTGAAAAAAAGCATCTTCAGGATGTTTAACTGAAATAACCATTCTTGGAAACTCTCCTTGAGCAGAAGTTATAATAAATTTTAAATCACTTTGCTCTGTCCTTGTAGGAAAACCTGTTGTAGGTCCTGGTCTTTGAACTTCTGCTATAACCAAAGGTGTTTCTAACATTGCTGCTAATCCCAATCCTTCAACTTTAAGTGCAAAACCTCCACCTGAAGTTCCTGTCATAGCTCTTACTCCAGCATAAGATGCACCAATCGCCATATTTATTGCAGCAATTTCATCTTCTGCTTGTTCAACAACAATTTGAGCCTCCTCCATCTTTGATGCAATATAAGTCATTATAGAAGTAGACGGTGTCATAGGATAAGCAGAATAAAACTTACAATTAGCTGCTATTGCTCCCAATGCAATTGACTCATTTCCATTAATTAATATTTTATCTTTAGAATTTCCTTTTGGAACATCAAATATTTTTTCTAAACAATTAAATCCTTCTTCTATTGCATTCATATTTACTGTTATTAATTCATCTTTTTTAAAAGTCTTTTTAAGTATATCCATAATAAAATCATTGTTGAATCCAAATAATTTCAATACTGAACCAACTGCAATACTTCCTTTAACTCTCAAGTTACCAATTTTTTTAGAAATTTCATTTAAAGGTATTCCCATGAATTTTTTATCATTATAATTAAAATCTTTTTCACCAATTATAATTCCTTTATTTTTTAACCTTTTTTTATGTATATCAATTGTTTCTTCATTTAATGCAACAATTAAATCTAATTTATCACTATGAGATGTAATTTTATCTATACTAAATCTTATTTGTATAAAATTATGTCCGCCTCTTATTCTTGACATATAATCTCTAGTAGTAAAAATCTCATACCTTCTTTTTTGTAATATCTTCTCTAAAATTGATGAAATTGTCTCCATTCCTTGACCAGCAGAACCACCAATTAAAATATTATAGTCCATTAAATCACCTCTTTTTGTATTATTTTAT
>JBDMZA010000721.1:0-3892 GCA_039770155.1 Clostridiales bacterium | reverse complement strand
TTTATTCTCTAGAATCTAGATTTGCTTTTTGATATCTTTAGCTATATTCTAGGTTGCTTTAATTTCAATTCTTCTATTATCTTTATTCCAGCACTTGTACCTATTCTATCTGCACCAGCAGATATCATTTTTTCTGCAGTTTTTAGATCTCTTATTCCACCTGAGGCTTTAATTTTGATATTATCTTTTACAATTGATTTCATTAGTTCAATATCTTCAATTGTAGCTCCATAAGTTCCAAAACCTGTAGAAGTTTTCACGAAATTTGGTTTTATATTTAAGGCTATTTCACATAATTTAGTTTTTTCATAATCAGTAAGAAAACATGTTTCAAATATGACTTTTGATATTTTATTATTATTTCTACAAATATCAACTATTCCTTTCATTTCATTTTCAATGTAAGTATAATTTTTGGCTTTTAATTGAGTGATATTAATAACATAATCAATTTCATCAGCATTTTTATTTATAGCATCTTGAGTTTCGAAAATTTTTGACTCTATAGTTGATTGTCCAAGAGGAAATCCAACAACCGTGCATATTAGTATGTTGCTTTTATTAAGATGTTTTTTGCAAATTTCAATAGCAGAACAATTTATTGCTAATGCTTTAAATTCATATTGAGAACTCTCAATACAAAACTTTTCAAGATCTTTTAATGTAACATTTGATTTTAATATTGTTTGATCTATCATAGAAGCCATTTTTTTTATGGAAATATTCAAGTTTAATCCTCCTAATAAAATTATTAATTTTAATTTATATAATTGCATTTAAACATAGTGTACTTACAAAGTCAATATAGAGTTATTTGGTAGTAAGATTTTTTTATTTTAAAAGATACAAGATATAATTTAAAGATTTATCCGATAAATAATAAAAGATGAATTTAAAATATAAATAATTTCATAAAACAACTTGATTTCTGATTAAGAATGATAAGGGGATTAATTAATGAACAAAATAAAAGTAATGCTTACCACAGAAGGAACATATCCTTTTCATCAAGGCGGAGTTTCAACATGGTGTGATGCATTAATTAAGAATTGTAATAAAATTGATTTTACAGTTTATAGCATTACAATGAATCCTTTCATAACAAAAAAATTTACTCTTCCAGAAAATGCAAATATGATACAAGTACCATTATGGGGAACAGAAGAACCTAGTGAACATCTTAATTTACCATTTTCTAAAGTTTTTCTTGATAAAAAAAATACAACAAATGATGTCATAGATACACAATTTATAGATTGTTTTTCTAATTTGATTATAGAAATATTAAATTTGAAAAAAGATCCTGAAAAATTTGCAGATATTTTATTAAATTTATTTAAATACTTTAGCAAATATGAGTATAAAAAGAGTTTTAAGTCAGAGACGACTTGGGAAACATATAAAACAATTTTAATTGATTTTACTAAAAATAAAGATAACAAAGTTCAAAATCCAGATGTTTTTGGATTGATTAGTAGTTTAGGATGGATTTATAGATTTTTGAATGTTATAAATACACCTATACCAAGAACCAATGTTTGCCATTCCTCAGCAGCAGCATTTTGTGGAGTACCTTGTGTAATATCTAAAAAAATTTATAAATCATCTTTTTTGTTGACAGAACATGGTGTTTATATGAGAGAACAGTATTTATCACTGTCAAAAAGGTTATATTCAAGTTTTTTGAGTACATTTCTTATTAGATTTATTAATTCTATAACTAGCTTAAATTATTATTTTGCAGATCAAATTTCACCCGTATGTGAGTATAATACACGTTGGGAGAAAAAAATGGGAGTAAAGGATGAGAAAATAAAAGTTATTTATAATGGAGTTGATAACAGTGCCTTTAAACCTGATTATGTAAATAATAAACTAAATGAAATAATTATTACTATGGTGGCTAGAATAGATCCTATAAAAGATATTAAAATGTTTATAAAAGCAGCTGCTGTAGTTAAAGCAGAAAATATTGTTAGTAATAGTAATATGAAAGTGAAATTTTTATTATATGGTTCGGTTTCAGTTGATGAATATTATAATGAATGTTTGGAAGTTAGAAAAGAGTATAATTTAATAAATGATTTTATATTTAAAGGACATACAAGTGATGTACCTAGTGTTTATAAAAATTGTAATGTTGTAGTATTATCAAGTATTTCGGAGGCTTTTCCATATTCTGTTATTGAAGCCATGATGTCTGGTAAACCTGTTGTTGCAACAGATGTTGGAGGAGTTAGAGAAGCGTTAGGGGATACAGGTATAGTTGTAATGCCAGGAGATATAAAAGAATTAGCTAATGGTATACTAAAGTTAATTAAAAATTCAAAACTAAGAATTTCTCTTGGAGAAGAGGCTAGAGAAAGAGCATTGACGAATTTTACTATTGATAAAATTATGACAATTTATTACAAATATTACATTAACCTTGCAGTTGGTCAAAAATTAAGTATAAAATCAAAAAAAATTGATATAAATTTGGTATTAAGAAAAGCTTATGCAAGTTATTATTCCTTATTATATGAGGAAGCATTAAAATATTTTAATATTATTTTAATAGAATTCCCAAAATCTATATGGACACCTGTTATACACTTTGAAAAAGCAAAAATATATGGAATCATTAATATGAATGATAAAAAAATCAGTGAAATTAAAATGGCTAAAAGAAAAATTCAAAATATAAAGGGTGCTTAAAATATGAATGAAATTAAAATACAAAAAAGTGAAATTGATAATGCTAAGAATAAAGATAAAATTGTTGAAAATCCCAAGAAAAAGGAAGAGTTTTGGGGAGAGATAGAAGAGTTTAAATTTAAGAGTTTAAAGAGTTCCAATAATAAAACTGAAAATAATAATTCTCTTTTGAGTAATGTATTAAGCAGTAACTTTTGGAATGGAAAAAGTAATGAAATTGCTGATTTACATGAACATATGTATAAATTAGATAATAATGAAAAAAATGATTTAAATATTGATAAAGTAGAAGAAAGTATTTCATTAAATACTGAAAAAAATAGTATATTAGATAATAATTTTATTAATGAAGATAAAACAAAAGATAATTTGACAGAGAGTGTTATTAATTTATCAGAAATAAATGAATTAAGAAATAATTATATTGTTGGTAATATTTCAGGTGAAGATATATATGATATAGAAGGTAGAGTTATTATTAATAAAGGACAAAAAATAACTAAAGACATTATAAAGTATGCAGAAATGGCTGGGAGACTTTCAGAATTAATTTTAAATATGAAATTTAAAATTAATTAATAAAGAATTGATAAATTCATTATATATGAAGCTTTTTTATGATAAAATGGAAAATGGTGATATATAATTTAATTCTTAGAATTTTAAAGGGTGAGTTTATGGATTCAAATCTATTGGCAGATAGATATAAGATAGAAGATAGAATTGGTGGAGGTGGCATGGCACTTATATATAAGGCATATGACACCTTAATTAACAGGTTAGTAGCTGTTAAATTATTAAGATCAGAATTTGATGCAGATGATGAGTTCTTAAAAAGATTTAAAAAAGAAGCACATTATGCAGCAACCTTAATTCATCAAAATGTAATTCAGATATATGATATTGGAGTAGAAAAAAGTAGAAATTATATTGTAATGGAATATGTTGATGGAATTTCAATAAGAGAGTTGATTGATAGTAAAAAAAATATTGAAATAGGTAAAATAGTTAATTTTGCTATACAAATATGTTCTGCAATGAATGAAGCACATAAGTTTAGAATAGTACATAGAGATATTAAACCTGATAATATATTAGTAACTAAAAACAACATAATTAAAGTTACAGATTTTGGTATAGCAAAAAGCCATAATGCAACTGCATTAACAAAAGCGGGTAGTGTTTTGGGATCTGC
>JBDMZA010000720.1:0-2896 GCA_039770155.1 Clostridiales bacterium | reverse complement strand
TTATACCTAAATAGCAATGTACATTTCACGTTAAGGGGTTCTTTTTAATGAATATAAAAAATAAATCAACTATTTTGATTATTGAAAGTGATATAAATTCTGCTGCCAAACTCTCAATATTACTCAATGATATTGGATTTAAAACACTAATAGCTACATCTGAAATAAAAGTATATGAGGAAATAGCATTATCAAACCCGCAAATTATTTTACTAAACAGTAATTTTAATGAGGGGTCATCAAAAAAATTACTTGTTGATATTCATGAAAAATTTGTTTTAGACAAGACTTCAATAATAGTAATTTCAAATAATTCAGATTTTAATGATAAATTATTCTTTTTATCTTCAGGGGCAAATGATTTTATATCAAGTAATACAGATTTTTTAGAACTAACAGCAAGAATAAAATTGCAACAAAAAACAATTGAAAAGTATACTAAATTACAACAACGATTAAAGTTACTACAAGAACAAAATTTAGTGTGTAAAAAGCTCGCTATGACTGATGAACTAACAGGATTATATAATAAACGTTATCTCGTTGAAAGATTAAAAATTGAAATAAATTACTCTCAAAGATATAATAGACCATTGTCTTTATTAATGATAGATATTGACCATTTCAAGAGTATTAATGATACATATGGTCACTTAATAGGTGATATAGTTTTAAAAGAAACTTCAAATACAATATATAAATTTTTAAGAGATTCAGATATTTTTATAAGATATGGCGGAGAAGAATTTATTATTGTTCTACCTAATACATCTGTTTCAGCTTCCAAAAATCTTGCTGAAAGAATTAGAAAAAAAGTTTCTCAATCTTTTATTAAATTAAATCTCATTGAAATTTCAATCACAATAAGTATAGGAATTTCCAGATATATATCAAACAAAGGTAATTCGTCTAGTGAAGAGATAAACCGACTGATACACGAAGCTGATTTAGCTTTATATAGTGCTAAATCAACAGGTAGAAACAAAACAATTATCTACCCTTTTAATATATTAAATCCACCAAAATTATATACTGAAAAATTTAGCATTATAGCAAACACAAAAAAAACTCTGATAGAAAATAATTGCGATAAGAAAAAATCAATATAAATAATAAATAAAATTTTAACAATATATCAAAGTTTAAATAATTTATTTTTTGAATCTACATAACTTAAGAGAACCTAAAAAATAACACTAAATTTTCTTCGTCTAAAGTTCACTTGAATCGTGGGAATTTATGCTCGAAAATTAAAGTTTATTTTTTGGATATCCCTTATATAACATATTCAAAATTTGACTTTGCATATGTTATTGCAATTTTTAACGACTCACTTATAGATTTTTTATTAATTATACCATTAATATAACCCGCTAATAATAATTCATTATACAAGTCAAGGCTTTTTTTAGATTTATAATTATCATCAATTTTATAAATATCCTTCTTTGAAATATAAAGTAACTCAAATTTTTTAGTTGTAACTAAAACACTTTCAACACCTCTTGATATAAGCATCCTAGAATTTTCAACAATGTCATCATAAGTACTTATCATTGTACTATTCAAATCACTTAATGCCTTTTCATCTATAAACACAAATTTTGGAAATATTTTAATAACAGTTTCTAAATAAAAATTGCTAGAATCAATTATCGTATATATATTTCTCTCATTAGCTCTTCCAATATATTTATTATAAAAAGTATTTTCTAAGCCATCCATTATGTCTCCTGAGCAAATTAAAAGATCAGTTTTTTCAATGACTTCTTCAAATACATCTTCAAATAAAATTATATCTTCTTTTTTTAATTTAGGTCCCATTGATATAAATTCAGTTTTATTATCATTATCAATGATAATTGTGTTTTCTTTGGTATTTCCCTCTACTTCAATGAGCAAGCTCAAAACATTGTTATTTGTTATTTCTTTATCAATGAAATCACCATTTTCTCCTGCTTTAAAACCAATTAAACATACTTTTTCATTTAATCCAGACAAAAATTTAGCAAGATTTAAACCTTTTCCACCAAATACTCTAAACTTATTAGAAGTATTGCATTTCTGTCCCTTAACAAATTTATCAACATATATAAAATTATTTATTACTGACTCTCCACATAATATTGTTATCAAATTTCCACCTACTTCAATAAATTTTAAGATATAAAATAAAACAATATACAGCATACTTTAATAAAAATAATTTCAACTCCAATTAATTTAGGGATATCCAAAAAACAAGTCAGAATTCTCGAATGTAAATTTGTATGATTTAATCAAACTTCAGTTGAAAATAATTTGATATTAATTTTTTAGGCTTACCCTTATTAAAATTTGTTAAAAAAACAAATTTATACTAATAATTATATAATAATTATATAATAACTATTATAATAACATATCAAAGCAAGTAGCTTCAACTAAGATTTTTTATAATCTCACATGTAAGGCATAATCAAAATTTCATGAGACAACTTTGAAAATACCGCTACTCTAAATAATCTATATTAAAAAAATTAATCACTGCTTTTAGTGATTTTAAAGTTTAGAAAATGTAATACTATTTTTTAAAAATTGCAAATAAATAAATATCTCCTTCTGAAAAACAAATTTTACTTTTAAACAAAGTAGAATTTGTTAATTTTAGTTTTCCATTATTTTCTAAAATCAAGGTTGTCGGATATCCAATCACTATACTATCTTCAACTGTATTTAAAAAATCAATAGATTTATCAAATATCAAGCTAATGCATTCTTCTAGTATATCTTCCATTAATTTTTTTTCTTCTTCTTTTGAAATCTCTTCATATAGATAGTTATTAATTATATTTTTAACTACACTACTATCAGCTGTAAAGATAAGGTTTCCTGAAACTATTCCTTTAAAATATAT
>JBDMZA010000719.1:0-12244 GCA_039770155.1 Clostridiales bacterium | reverse complement strand
GTCTGATATATGCTTGATAATGATAGATGCATTAAATAGTATTACTGAACAGGATACTAAGATTGCAGGATATGCACATGATAATGGTAAATCATCTATTATTGTAGTTAATAAATGGGATTTGATTAATAAATCTACAGGTACTTTAGAAAATTATAAAAATAAAATTTATGAAAAACTATCTTTTATGACATATGCACCAATAGTTTTTATTTCAGTAAAGACAGGAAAGAGAGTAGAAAAGATTTTTGAGTTGGTTGATTATGTAAATGAAAAAGCTTCTTTTAGAATACCTACAGGAGTTTTAAATGATTTTTTAAATGATGCTATAGCAATAGTACAACCTCCATCTGATAAAGGAAAAAGATTAAAAATATTTTATATAACTCAATCAGGAGTTAAACCTCCTACATTTGTCTTGTTCGTTAATAATGAGGATCTATTACATTATTCATATAAAAGATATTTAGAAAATCAATTAAGAAAAAGTTTTGGTTTTGAAGGTACACCAATTAGGTTTATTATTAGGGAAAAAAAGGAATGATATTATTGGTAGTTGTTTTTTACATATTTATACTCGTTATTGGCTATTTGCTTGGAAGTTTAAATATGTCTTTATTATTAAGCAAATATTATGGTAAGGATATAAGAAATTTTGGAAGTGGAAATGCTGGAGCTACAAATACTTTGAGAACATTTGGAAAAAAAGCTGCTGTTATTTCACTAGTTGGAGATGCATTAAAAGGTATTATTGCATGTGGAATAGGTTATTTTATTACTATGTTGATATTTGAAAATGAAAATGGTTTACTTATTGCAGGAATGGGAGCTATATTTGGACATATATGGCCAGTATTTTTTAAATTTAAAGGTGGTAAGGGAGTACTAACAACATTTTCTGTAATTTTGATGATGGATTGGGAATTAGCCTTAACATTATTTGCTATTTTTGTTATTATTGTTTTAATATCTAAAATTGTTTCTCTTGGATCAGTTATAGTAGCAACTGCATTTCCTATATTAGCTTTTATAGGCATATATAACAAAAAAACAGATTTATTTATTATAACTTCTATTGTTTTAGGTAGTTTAGTAGTATATTTACATAAAGATAATATAAAAAGAATAGTAAATGGAACAGAAAAAAAAATCGGTGGTTAGGATCTATTAAAAATTTTGATTTTAAAATTGCTATATTAGGTAGAGGGTCTAGACAACTTTTTTTTGAAAATTCGTTATACCATCGATATTTTCAGAAAAAATTGTCCTATGAAATTTTTGATTATGCCTTATTTAAATAGTGAATAGATAAGGGACAGCCAAAAAATAAATTTATATTTTAAAATAATGAAGTATACGATTTTAGTGATTCTCAGATTTGAAAATGTGAAATTATTTTTTAGGGTTTCCTAATAACTTAAAATAAATAATTATTATAATAAATAATGGAGGTTTATTTGTATGGAGAAGCGAATATCATTAATAGGTGCAGGAAGTTGGGGAACAGCTCTTGCTGTTTTATTGGAAAGTAATGGTCATGATGTTTCTGTATGGTCTGAATTTCATGATGAAATTGATATGTTAAATGATAATAGAGAACACATAGACAAATTGCCAGGGGTTAAAATTCCTGAAAATATAGTTTTTACTAAAGATTTAGAAAGTTCTATATTAAATAGTGATATTGTTGTATTGGTTGTTCCTTCTCATGTTGTTAGACAAACTGTTGTAAAGATGAAACCTTTTTACAAAGGTCAAATAATTGTTTGTTGTGCCAAGGGAATTGAAGAAGATACAGGACTTACAATGTCTAAAGTTATTGAAAGTGAAATAAAAAGTTCAAGGGTGGTTATATTATCTGGACCAACACATGCAGAAGAAGTTTCAAAATTTATTCCTACAACAATTGTTGCAGCTAGTAAAAGCTTGAAGGATGCAGAATATGCTCAAAGCATATTTATGAATAATAGATTTAGGGTATATACAAATCATGATGTTATAGGAGTTGAACTTGGAGGTTCTTTAAAAAATGTTATAGCATTGTGTGCAGGTATTTCAGATGGATTAGGCTATGGAGATAATACAAAAGCTGCACTTATGACAAGAGGAATTGCAGAAATATCTAGACTTGGAACTAAATTGGGAGCAAATATAAATACTTTTAGCGGTTTAAGTGGTGTTGGAGATTTAATAGTAACATGTACCAGTATGCACAGTAGAAATAGAAGGGCAGGAATACTTATTGGAAAAGGTAAAAGTATGGAAGAAGCGATTGTAGAAGTTAAAATGGTTGTGGAAGGTATTACAACAACAAAGGCAGCTTATATGCTAGCAAAAAAGGAAAATGTAGGTATGCCAATAATTTTAGAAGCTTATAATGTCTTATTTAATAAGAAAGATCCATCAGAGGCTGTTAATGATTTAATGACTCGAGATAAGAAATATGAATTAGATGTATGGGGAAATTAGGAGATTTAAAAAATAAAATTAAAACACAGAGGTGAAATATATGAAAAGTACTGAATTATATAATTTGTGGAAAAGTAATGAGTACTTTAATAAAGAAGTGAGAGAAGAGTTAGAAGGAATATCTGGAGATGCTAAAGAAATTGAAGAGCGGTTTTATAAAGAATTGGAATTTGGCACAGGTGGATTAAGGGGTATAATTGGTGCTGGAACAAACAGGATGAATGAATATGTTGTTAGAAAAACAACACAAGGTATTTCGAATTATATTATTAAAAAAGGTGATGAATATAAGAAAAAGGGTGTTGTAATATCATTTGATTCAAGAAATAAATCACCAGAATTTGCTTTAGAAGCGGCATTAGTTTTTGCGAATAATGGAATTAAGGCATATCTTTTTGATGAACTAAGACCTGTTCCAATTTTATCTTATGCAGTAAGATATTTAAAAACTTCAGCAGGAATAATGATCACAGCAAGCCATAATCCAAAAGAATATAATGGTTATAAGGTTTATGCAGATGATGGAGGTCAAATACCTCTTGATATATCAAATGCAGTTTTAGAGGAAATTACTAATATAAGTGATATTACTAAAATTAATTTAATTGATGAATCAATTGCTATTGAAAAAGATTTGCTTGAAATAATAGGAGAAGAAATTGATAATTCATATATAAAAGATTTAAAAACATTATCTGTTAATCCTAAGATAATAAAGAGTCTTTCAGATAGTTTTAAAATAATTTATACGCCTTTACATGGAACTGGTAATAAGCCTGTAAGAAGAATTTTATCTGAGGTAGGCTTTAATAATGTTTTAGTTGTAAAAGAGCAGGAGTTACCTGATGGTAATTTTCCTACAGTAAAATCACCTAATCCAGAAGAAAAAGAAGCTTTTAAATTAGCAATAGATTATGCTAAAAAGGAAAATGTTGATTTGATTATTGGAACAGACCCTGATTGTGATAGGGTAGGAGTGGTGGTTAGAAATGCAGACAATGAGTATGTTACATTAACAGGAAATCAAATAGGATGTTTAATGTTAGAGTATATACTTTCTCAAAAAAATAAAAATAATTGTTTGCCAGAAAACGGTTTTGTAGTTAAAACTATTGTTACAACTGAGATGTCAAGAGTAATTGCTGATAATTATAAAATTGAATTGGTAGAAGTTTTAACAGGATTTAAATTTATTGGTGAGAAGATTAAAGATTTAGATGAATTTGGTGATAAAAAATATTTATTTGGATTTGAAGAGAGTTATGGTTATTTAGCTGGAACTTTTGCAAGAGATAAAGATGGTGTTGTAACTTCGATGCTTATAGCTGAATTGGCAGCTTTTTACAAAACAAAAAACATGTCATTGTATGAAGGACTTCAAAAGTTATTTAGTGAATATGGATATTTTTTAGAAACATTAACATCATATAAACTTGAAGGACAAGAAGGTAATAAAAAAATTAATGATACAATTGAAATATTAAGAGAAAAAAAAGCTAATGCATTTGAAAATCTAAAAATAAATAAATTAAGAGATTATAAAATTTCAAGAACATATAATTTTATTAATGATAGAGAAGAATTAATAGATTTACCAAAATCAAATGTATTATATTATGAACTTGATAATAATTTTTGGTTTTGTATAAGACCTTCAGGAACTGAACCTAAAATAAAAATATATTATGGAATAACAGGAAAAACAAAGGAATTGGCTCAAAAGAATTTGGATGATCTTAAAACAAATGTTTTAAAAGTAATTGACAATTTATTAGAAATTTAAGAAATTTATTATAATAGATTCAAAAGAATAATATTTTTCAAAAATAAAAGGACCCCTAAAATTAAATTATATAGAGGTCCTTATTTTTTAGATATTCTTAATCTACATATTTTACCATACCCATAATGCTACGGTACTTAATTGCTATTTCATGTAGTAATTTATTACAAGGGACATTTTCAATAAGTCGTTCTTCCTGTGAACAATTATTAAATATATTTTGATTAACAGATGGACATATTTGACAAGGCTTTTTTCCCCTACATAAACCCATAAAAATCCCTTCTAAAGCCTCAAAATTACCTATAGTAATTGAGTTATCTGATGCTATAAAATTTTTGAAATACTTTCCCTGTGTAAGTCTTTCAAAAGCAGTACAGGGTGTCCTAAATATCCATGGAATAAAATCATCATCATCTACTCTATTATAGTGATATCCGACAAAACTAAATGATTCGGGAAGAATTGAACTACACTCGTTATAAACCTTTTTTGAACAAGAATAACAATAATCATGACAATTTGATTTGTTTAAATTGACACAGAATGCACAACAAACGAAGTATTTATGAGAATGTACTTCAAAAATTCTCGGACCTATTGTACTTATAAAAAACTTATAATATTGTGTATCGTTATTTATATCAAGCCTTCCTGTTGTTCTACCATTTGAATTATTGGAAGAAAAAATACGTTTTAAAAAATCCATACAAACCTCCAAAAGAAATACGTTACAAATATTATTTTATCATAAATAGTAAGATATAAATATAAATAGATTGTAAATGTTATATGATTATGAATAGATTTATTAAATAAAAATATAAATATCTCCAGAAATATTATAATTTTAGTTGATTTTTGATAGAATAATAAAATACAAAATATTAGAAGGACTGGAACTGGGGTGTGAATAATGAAAGATTTTGTTCATTTACATGTACATACGGAGTATAGTTTACTTGATGGAGCTGTTCGTATAAGAGACTTATTTAAATATTTAAAAGAATTGGGTATGAAAAGTATTGCAATTACAGACCATGGATCCATGTATGGTGTTGTTGATTTTTATAAAGAAGCTGTTAAAAATGGAATAAAACCTATAATTGGTTGTGAGGTATATATTGCTGCAAGAAGCAGACTTGATAAAGTATCAAATAAGGATAATGAATATAGTCATTTAACATTATTGTCAAAAAATCAAATAGGATATAATAATCTTATAAAAATTGTTTCAACAGGATATTTAGAAGGTTTTTACTATAAACCAAGAGTTGATATTGAAGTATTAAAAATGTATTCAGAGGGAATTATAGCCTTGAGTGGTTGTTTATCTGGTAGTATTCCTAAAGCTCTTTTAGAAAATGATACAGATAAGGCAATAGAATTTGCTTTAGAATATGAGGAGATATTTGGTAAGGGTAACTTTTATTTGGAGATACAATCAAATAAAATTCAGAGACAAGATATTGTAAATGAAAAAATGGTTGAATTGTCAAGGAATTTAAATATTGATTTAGTTGCAACAAATGATGTTCATTATCTTAAAAAAGAAGACTATAAAGTTCAAGATGCATTATTGTGTATACAAACAAAAAAAACATTAGATGATGAAAATAGAATGCATATGGAGACAAATGAATTTTACTTGAAGACACAAGAAGAAATGTATGAGGAATTTACTAAATTTGCACCAATTGAAGCTCTTCAAAATACAGTGAAAATAGCAGAAATGTGTGATGTTAAATTTGATTTTGATACAACCCATTTACCTGAGTTTGCTACACCTAATAATATTGATCATTTTGATTATTTAAAAGATCTTTGCAATAAGGGATTAGAAGAAAAATTTGTTGGTAAAATTGAAAATTATGTTTTTGAGAGATTAGAGTATGAACTTGGTGTAATTAAAAGTATGGGATATGTAGATTATTTCTTGATAGTTTGGGATTTTATAAGATATGCAAATGAAAATAATATTATGGTTGGACCAGGTAGAGGTTCTGCAACAGGAAGTCTTGTTACATATAGTTTGAACATTACTACAATAAATCCTTTTAAATATGATCTGCTTTTTGAGAGATTTTTAAATCCAGAAAGAATTAGTATGCCAGATATTGATATAGATTTTTGCTATAAAAGAAGGCAAGAAGTTATAGATTATGTTGTCGATAAATATGGAAGTGATCATGTTTCTCAAATTATAACCTTTGGTACAATGGCAGCAAAAGCTGTTATTAGAGACGTAGGAAGAGTTATGGATATCCCATATGGTAAAGTTGATAAAATAGCTAAATTAATACCATTTCAACCTAAAATGACTATTAATCTTGCTATGGATATATCAAATGAATTAAAAGAAATTTATGATCAAGATAATCAAATAAAAGAATTAATTGATATAGCATTGCTCTTAGAAGGTATGCCAAGAAATGAGTCTGTTCATGCAGCTGGTATAGTTATAACTCAAAATGCTATTACTGATTATTTACCAGTAAAAAGGGATAAGGATGAAAATGTTGTTACTCAATTTCCAATGAGTGTTATTGAAGAAATTGGTCTTCTAAAAATGGATTTTTTAGGATTAAGAACCTTAACAGTTATTCAAGATACAATAGAATATATAAAGAAAAGATATAATATAGTTATTGATATTAGAAATATAGATAATGAGGATGAAAAGGTATTTAATTATGTTAGTGAAGGAAGAACTTCTGGAGTTTTTCAACTTGAAAGTAGTGGAATGACAGAATTCATAAAGAAACTAAAACCTGATTCTATAGAAGAGATGATAGCAGGAATTGCTCTTTATAGACCTGGTCCAATGGATCAAATTCCAAAATATATCGAGAATAAAAAAAATCCCAAGCAGGTGAAATATAAACATCCAATTTTAGAGAATATTTTAAAAGTAACACATGGTTGTATTATATATCAAGAACAAGTAATGCAAATAGTCAGAGAATTAGCAGGATATTCATTAGGTAGATCTGATCTGGTTAGAAGAGCAATGTCAAAGAAAAAGACTCAGGTAATGGAAGAAGAAAAGAAAAATTTTGTATATGGAATAAAAGATGAAAATGGAGTTTATACTGTAAATGGTTCTATAAAAAATGGAATAGATGAAAAAATTGCATTTGATATATTTGCTGAAATTGAAAGTTTTGCAAGTTATGCTTTTCCAAAGCCTCATGCAGCAGCCTATGCACATATAAGTTATCAAACGGCTTATTTGAAGTATTATTATCCTGTTGAATTCATGACATCAATGCTTAATAGTTTTTTGGACAGGCAAGATAAAATTACTTACTATTTGGATGAATGTAAAAATATGAATATAAAAATATTACCTATAGATATAAATAAAAGTTTTGGTGAATTTTCAATTGAAGAAGGCAATTATGTAAGATTTGGTTTTATTGCTGCCAAAAATGTAGGAAGAGGTTTGGTTGAAGCAATAGTTAGAAGTAGGAAAAATAATGGTAACTTTAAATCCTTGAGAGACTTTTGTGAGAGATTTATTGATGATGGTTTGAATAAGAGAAATATTGAGAGCTTTATAATGTGTGGAAGCTTTGATTGTTTTAATATTAAGAGATCGGTATTAATGAGTAGTTATGAGAGCATTTATGAAAGTGTAAAAAATAAAAAAAAGGTTTTACTTCCAGGTCAGATAAGTTTGTTTGGAGAAAAAGAAAATAATATAAAATTATTAGATGATTATCCTGATTTAGATGAGTTCAATATAGAGCAACTATTAAATATGGAAAAAGAAGTTACGGGTTTTTATTTTTCAGGTCATCCTCTTGATAGATATAGAAAAGAAATAGTGAAATATGTAAAAATGTATAGTAGTGATACGATTATTAAAGATAATGAAGAAGGATTGATAGAGGCTAATAAATTTATTGGTAAAGTTCTTTATGTTGCAGGAATAATTATAGAGTGTAAATTAATTACAACAAGATCAAATGAAACTATGGCATTTGTTAAATTAGAAGATTTTTATGGAACCTTAGAAGTTATTGTTTTTCCAAAAGACTTTGAAGAATATAGATTTGAATTAGAAAAAGGCAATATTATTATGATAAATGGTGAAGTTACTCATCGAGAAGGTGAACCTTTAAAAATTGTTTTTAAAAAAGGAAAAAGCTTATCAGAATTGCAAGATGATAATAACAAGAAAAAAATGGATAAAGGAATAATATTAGATTTAAATAATAGCGATAAAAATTTTTTAAAGGGAATTGATGCTTTACTTAGCTTTTTTTATGAACCTAGAGACACATTGAAAATTTTTAATGATAAAATGGAAAATATTAAACTTTATAATAATAAAGAGTATAAAATTAATTTAAATAAGGACTTAATTTTAGAATTAAAGGAAAGATTAGGAGAAGAAAATGTAATTGTATAGTTTAACTTTTCCTTATCAAAAGAGAGATTGATTTTTAACATGAAATAATATATAGTTATGTTGGGGTGAGATTATGGATTACAATGCAAATAAATCATCAAGTGATTTTGTAGTTATAAAAGCAGAAGAAAATGGTGTTAATATAATTGGTTTAACAAGAGGAAGAGATACAAAATTTCATCATACTGAAAAATTAGATAAGGGAGAAGTATTGATAGCACAATTTACTGATAATACTTCTGCTATAAAAATAAGAGGTAAATCTACAATTATGTGTAGTCATGGTACACAAAAATCTGGAGATTAAAAAGAACATACATTGTGTAATGTGGATAGTTGTTTATATAGCTAAAAAATGGAAATTACCTCTAAATTGCAAAAAAATAAATGTAACACTTGATAAGTGTCTAGAAGAATAGTAGTACATTTTATATAGAACTTTTAAAAATTTGGGAACTTATTTTTTTGATATCCCATAAATAAAAATTGAGAAATCATTCAATTTTTTTTTATTAGAATTTAATATGTATTTAAAGTATATTAGGCGTGTTTTAAAATTAATAAGGGTGGTGTGATATTATTGAACATACCTAATTTTTTAACTCTAAGTAGACTTATTATAGTTCCTATATTTGGAATGTATTTATTCAAAGAAGAATATTTAATTGCAGTTTTATTGTTTGTTGTGGCAGGTATTACAGATGTTTTAGACGGTTATATAGCAAGGAAATATAATTTAATCTCAAATTTTGGTAAGGTAGCTGATCCTATAGCAGATAAATTGATGCAATTAACAGCATTATTTTTGCTAACATATCTTAATAAGATACAATTTTATATTTTATCTATACTATTGCTTAAAGAAATTTTAATGGCGATTGGGAGCATTTCATTGTATAAAAATGATAAATATATAGTTTCTGCAAGTTGGTATGGAAAATTATCTACAGTAATATTTTATTTCGTAATTATAATACTTATAATTTATGGGAAAAACGATTTAATAAGCAATTTACTGATCTGGATAGCAGTAATATTTGCAATTTTTGCATTTTATATGTATAGTAGAAAGTACAGAAGAATTAAAAAATCATAAAAAACCTTCCTAAAGATGGGAAGGTTTTCTATTTTGACTGAGTATTCTTTTATACATTGTTTCATGAGCTTTATTTTCGAAATATGTATCAATCTCATTTAATGAAACAAAATCTTTGTATTTTAAACCTAATGCTTTACTTAAAATATAATCTGTTAAATATGGATTTTTAGGTAAAAGACTTCCATGAGAATATGTACAAATAACATTTTTATAAATAGCTCCTTCATATCCATCTTCACCATTGTTACCATTTCCTTTTAACACTTTTGCAAGTGGTTTAACATTCTTTCCTAAATATGTTTTACCTGAATGGTTTTCAAATCCTACTATAGTTCCTTCGAAATTAGATGTTTTAATTAAGTCACATTTATAAACAGTATTACCTATCAATCTTCTATTTCCTGCAATAGTCCATATATCTAATGCTGATAAAAATTCGATTTCTTTATTATCATGGGTTTTATAGTATTTACCAAGTAATTGATATCCACCACAAATACATAAAAAGATTTTAGAACCTTCAATAGCATTTATAATTTCTGAACCCTTTTTTTTAATAAAATCATTCTGAATTATTTCTTGTTCATAGTCTTGGCCACCACCAAGAAAAAAAATATCATATTTTTCCGAATCGAAATAATCATTTATTGAAACATCGTGAATATTAACTTTAATACCACGCCACTCACTTCTTTTTTGTAATGCAATTATATTTCCTCTATCACCATAAAGATTTAACAGATCAGGATATAGGTGACATATATTTATTTCATACATTGATAAATCCCCTCTAATTCTAATTTTTAAATTATTTCCAAAATTCTTTTAAATTAAATCTGTTTTTTAAGATTTTACGTATTTCTAACATAGCTGTATAAGTTGGAAGTATATAAAAAGTATTTTGGGGTTTGGTATTTTTAAGACCAGTATCTATTAATTGGGAATGAGTATTTATTTGAGATATTTTATCAGTATATATTCCCGCATATTTTAATCTTACAGACATATCTTCTGCTCTAATTCCTGAAGTGTATAGGTTGGAAATTTTATCCTGAATACTTTCGAGTTTTTCAAAATCTACATCCCAAAGCCATGAAATATCTCTACCATCAGCAATTTTATCATTAATTATAAAGGCAATTTCTAAATTATTTTCTTCTGTTAATAAATAATTTAATACTTGATTAAATCCAGTTGGATTTTTAACTAAAATAACTTTTATTAATTTATCCTCAAACTTTATTGTTTCCATCCTGCCAAATCCGCTTTCAAATGAACTTAGAGCTTCAATAGACTTTTCAACAGGAAGATTAAGTATATGATTTAATGCTATAGCAGATAAAGCATTATAGACATTGTATAAACCAGGTAAATTTATTTTGGATGTATATGATTTATTTTCAATTTCTATATCTATATTGGAATGAGATGAATTAAGTTCAGATACCAAAGAACATGTTATTTGAGTATCTGGTCTGGAATAGTTACATTTTGGACACGAAAAACCACCTAAGTGACCATAAACATTATATGAATAATCATATTTAGTCTTACAAAAAATACAAAACATAGCATCAGAATTAATAATTTTATCAGTATTTTTGTAAGCGTTTTTTCTTAACCCATAAAATAAAGTTTTATTAGAGTTATTTTTTGCTAAAGAGGCACATAATGAGTCGTCAGCATTTAGAATTAATTTAGTATCTGGTGAATTTTTTATTCCATCAGACACTCTATTCAAAGTAGTATAAAGTTCACCATACCTATCCAACTGATCTCTAAAAAAATTAGTAACAACTAAATAATCAGGTTTTAGATATTGTGTTACTACTTTAAATGCAGCTTCATCTACCTCAATTAATGCTGTCTTTCTATCATATGTACCATCTGGAGAAGAATTTTCAATGAAAGTTGTTGTTATACCATGTAGCAAATTAGCACCAGACTTATTAGTTATATATTTGATATTATTTAATTCTAAAATCTTAGCAATGATTTTAGTAGTTGTTGTTTTGCCATTTGTACCTGTAACCATAATTGTAGTAAAATCTTTTGATAATTCTTTTAAAATATCAGGATACATTTTACTTGCAATTCCTCCAGGTAAACTGGTTCCACCTAATTGAAATAATCTACAAAATTTTATTGAAAATTTTGATACATTTAATGTTAAAATCTTTTTTATCATGTTAACACCCTATCAATATTTATTGTGATCTTACTAAATTATTATAGCATAGATAATCTAAGCTGCAACACATTATTATTAGTGAAAAAATTAAAAAAGTGATAAATATAGAAGTTATTGCTTAATTTCACAGTATTTGATTAAAATTTACTAACACAACATAATATTAGACAAAATAAAAAATTTTTTTCTTCCATGTAAATTACTATAAAGTTAATAAAGAAATATATGACATTAAGGATAAAAAAGTTATATTTTATTTCTTATTTTGAAATATTACTAATTATG
>JBDMZA010000718.1:0-6394 GCA_039770155.1 Clostridiales bacterium | reverse complement strand
ACTGTCTTATTATAACATTTTACTCCACTAAAAACAATATATTACACTTATGTTGTAGATAGGAGCCTTGATATTATCACTTTTAATTACAGTTTATCTATAGAAAAATACTGATTTGTTTTAGGAATAATCAAAAATTATCTCGTTTATTTTTTGATTCTGTCTTAGCCTATTCCTAATGTCTTATTTTTATTATCTCGAATTATTTAAATTCGAAAAAGTCAATCAATCTTCTGTTAAAATGTTTGATTAGATGAGTTAGAGAATGAAAGAGTAAATCCATCATATTATAGTGGAAATGTTGTATTAATACACTTTTAGAATTTTATTAAGAGTAAAAAATTTTAATGAATTCAATCTAATAATAAAGTGAAAATAATTTAAATATCATTTATTTTACATTTAATTTCTCTTTTAGGATATCAACTGGAATTTCTGTCATAGAAGATATTATCTCAACTTCAAATCCCGCTTTACACATTTTTAAAGCAGTCTCAAGTTTTCCTTTTTCAATTCCTTTTTCAATTCCTTTTTCAATTCCAATTTCAATTCCCTCTTCAAGTGATTCTTGTAGTCTTGTTCTTTCATCCATTAAAGCAGCTTGTCTTGATTCATAAGCCATACGTTTCTTTTCATCCATACTAGCTTCTTTTAAAACCCTATATGCTTTTCTTATATTTTCATTTTTTTCAGCTAACACTTCCATCTCTCCCTCCGTATCAGCATTTATAAATTTAATCCAGTCAAGTGCTGGATCATTTCTATCTTCAAGCTTTTCAATGTCTTCCAACTTCCTAAGTTCAATAAAATGTATCTCTATAACGTCAGTCAATTTATACCCTGTATGATCCTCCAATAAATGATACTGTGTATGTATTTGATTTATTGGTAAAAACTTATAATCCAAAATATTTATTGTTATACATTTCTTAAGTGCACTATGCAAATCATTTTTCTTTATTTGCGAATTATACATCTTTGACCAATAATACAAACTTCTCTCTGGCATATATTTAGACTCTGAAATCTGAATTTCTATATCAATTTGCTTTCCATCAGCTGTTTTTACTCTAACATCCAATATACCCTTTTTATCTGATTCAAACAATCTATATAATTCTGTATTTATTAATTCAATACCTTTAAAATTTGACCTAGGTAACTCCAATACAGCACTTAAAAGTGCAATAAGTATATCTTTATTATTTTCATCACCAAAAACTAATTTAAATGCAAAATCTATTTTTGCTGACATTATAAAATTCGTATCATTCATTTCATCTTTCAAAGTTTCACATCCCAATTACTAGTTGTAATTAATTATAACATAATTTAAAGATATCTTCCAATTTATATTAATTCATATAATTACATAATATGGCTTATAACCTTTTAGGAGAACCTAAGAAACAGCAACTAATGATTATATAAAACAAATTATTTCACTATTAGTATTTTTATCAAGATTTTAGTTTCTATTGTTCATAAATTACTTTGTACAGGTATTAAAGGTAGCAGCGGAAGTAGTGTCATTGATATTTATTGCATCGAATTTAATACGTTTACATAAATATCAATTGACTACCAACCTAACAAATGATAGAATTTAAGTATAATTAAGTCATATTTACTAATTATAAAATACTTCTTAGGGATAGGCAAAAAATAAATTCGTATTCTCGATAATAAATTCGTATGATTCAAGCGAATTTCATGCAACAAGAATCGGATATTATTTTTTAGGCTATCTTTAGGGCTATCCGAAAAATAAACTCTAATTCTCAAGTATGAATTAAAGTGAACAAAGCATTAAGACTTTTGATCGTAAAATTTCATAAGACAATTTTTTTCTGAAAATATCGATGGTTTAAGGAATTTTTAAAAAAAGTTGACTAGTTTATTTTTTGATTCTGCCTTAGATATAAAAAACAAAGTTTAAATTCACAAAAATTTTAAGCAATTCTTCGAATATTTATCATTATAGAAATTTAGTAGATAAACAATTAAAGTAATTGAAATATAGCAAATAAAAAAACATATAATTCTAATAAATATTGTCCTGTAACTATCAAAAAACACTTTTTGTAAATTATTTAATAATATAATTTTTTTCATAGAGTGAGTGTATATATGAAAATTTTTATAGAATATTTATTTTTTACTACTAGATCTACAGCATGTCAGATTTTATATTAATAATTTTATTTTAGTTTGGAGGTAATAATAGTATGGAGAGTTTTTCAAAATTGAAAAATTTCAAAAAATACCACTTAGCACTTGTAATAATTTTTATTATCACAGTAGTATCAGTTATATCTGTTGTGAATTTAAGTGCAGCATCAGTAACTTCTGGAAACTTTGTGGTAGATTATAATGTACAAAACAGCTGGAATTCTGGAGCTATTGTTAATGTAGAGATTACTAATAATGGCTCACCTGTACAGGATTGGACTGTGAAATGGACATATTCTAGCAATCAAAAAATAATAAATATGTGGAATGCTAGTTATACACAAAGTGGTAGTTCAGTTACAGCTAAAAATTCTGCTTGGAATGGAAGTATTCCAACTAATGGTTCGCAATCATTTGGATTTAATATTAGTTATAGTGGTGATAATTCAAATCCAAGTAGTTTTACAGTTACATCTTCAGAAAGTTCAATTGTTACAACAGTAGTTACTTCTACATCTACACCAGCTGTCTCTACACCGATTGAAACTACTACACCGATTGTCACAGCATCAACTGTTACATCTACAGTTGAAAGCAGCCCCACTTATAGTAAAGTTGCTTGTATTGGTGATAGTATTACTCAAGGTTGGGGAAATAATTTTACGACTCCATATCCAAAAGCTTTACAGAATTTACTTGGTTCCGATTATACAGTCAAAAACTATGGTGTTTCAGGTACAACAATGCTAAAAAAAGGAAATAGCCCTTATTGGAATACTTCGCAATACAAAGATAGTTCAAATTGGTTACCAGATATTGTGATTATAATGCTTGGATCTAATGATGCAAAATCATATAATTGGCAATACAAATCGGAATTTCTTGCAAATAGTATTGAAATGATAAATCATTATAAAGACTTAGCTTCACATCCAATAGTTTATGTAGCTACTAGTCCTACTGTTTATAATGGTACAACTGGAAACTACGGAATCACTAATCAGATTGTAACAGGAGAAGTTGTTCCACTTACAAAACAAGCTTCTAAAGAAACAGAATGTGTTTTAATTGATGTTAATACAGCAACACAGGGAATGCCACAAAATTTTCCGGATTATGTTCATCCCAATGATGATGGATATCTAATAATTGCAAAAACTGTACTCAATATTATTGGAAAATAATTGCATTTACAACTCCTACGATAAATACTAATGTAATACTAAAAAATAATATCAAATTTAAAAATCTACATTTTCGAAAATAAATTTGTACGATTCAAAGGTATTTCATACGAAAAGAATTGGGTATTGTTTTTAAGTAGGTTTTTTAATATTCCCATATGTTTTCATAGAAAACATATGGGAATATTTTTTAATTTAGGCATAATCAAAAATTTCATAAGACAACTTTTTTCTGAAAATGCCGATACTTTAACGGATTTTTTAAAAAAGTTGACTCGTTTATTTTTTGATTCTGCCTAAATTTAAAGAGTATCAAAGCAGCAACTGGACAAATCAATATTTGCCAAAATCTTGGTCACCAAGGTTTATTTTACTAGACAGCAACATAGATTGTTCAGGAGGCTGATTAATTTTATCTTCATTAGATTTTTCTAATCCTTTTGTCATTTGTTTGTTTATTCTATGAGTATTATGTTCAAATTCAACAGTTTTTTTGAGTTTGAATTTTGATACTACATCTTTTAGCACTTCCGCTTGTGAAGATAGTTCTTCACTTGATGAGGCACTTTCTTCAGCTGTTGCAGAATTAGTTTGTACAACTTGTGATACTTGTGTTATTGCTTTATTGACCTGAGATATTCCACTTGCTTGTTCATTTGAGGCGACTGAAATATCTGATACAATTGCTGCAACTTTTGCAACACCTGTTACTATTTGGTCAAGTGCTCGTGCGGTATCATTTGCAATTTTGGTACCCAAATTCACTTTTTCTATGGAACCTTCTATTAGTGTGGTTGTTTCTTTTGCTGCTTCTGCACTTCGTGCAGCTAAATTTCTAACTTCTTCTGCAACTACTGCAAAACCTTTTCCATGTTGTCCAGCTCTCGCAGCTTCGACAGCAGCATTCAATGCTAATATATTAGTTTGAAAAGCAATTTCATCTATTACTTTTATAATTTTTGAGATATTTTTAGAAGCTTCATTTATATCATCCATAGATTTTAACATCTCCTGCATTTTTTGATTCCCAGATACAGCATCATCTTTTGAACCTTTTGCAATTGTACTTGCCTCGGCAGCACTATCATTATTTGTATTTGTTTGAACAGCTATTTCTTCCATTGAGGATGTTATTTCTTCTATTGAACTAGCCTGTTCTGTAGAACCTTGTGATAAAGCTTGACTTGATTTAGATAATTGGTTTGAACCTATAAAAACTTGCTCAGAAGAATCACTAATATTATTCATAATTTCATTAAATTTATCAATTGTAAAATTTAATGCATTCTTAATTTCCGCATGATCTCCTTTGTAAATGCCGTTAACTAAAATTTGCAAATTTCCCTCTGACATTTCTTTCAAAACATCTGAAGCCTCTTTTACAGGTTTAATTATATTATCCAATAAACCATTTAAACCTTTAACAATTAAAGCCCAATCGCCTTTGAACTTGGATATATTACCTCGTTCATTTAATTTCCCCTCTTCTGAAGCAGTAATTAGTATTTTAATTTCTGAACTAACATCTTTTAAGTTATCCCTTAGTGTTTCAATGGTATTATTAATAAAAACTTTCTTGCCAGGAAATTTTTCAATTTTAGCATCAAAATTACCATTACCAAATTCCCCTATACATTCCATAGCTTTTTTATTAACAGAAATATGGCCATTTACCATATTATTTACTCCTAAAGCCATTTCTTTGTAAGCACCTTGGAATTTCTTTTCATCAACTTTTACATCAATATCTCCTAAATCATGCTCTTCTGACATATGATTCATTTCTTTTATAAATTCTTTAATGTTATAACGCAGTCTTTCTATGTTTTCATTAATAAAAACCTTCTTACCAGGAAATTTTTCTAACTCAGCATCAAAATTCCCCTTACTAAACTCACTTATACAAGCCATAGCTTTTTTATTAACAGAAATATGACCATTTACCATATTATTTACTCCTAAAGCCATTTCTTTATAGGCACCTTGAAACTTCTTTTCATTAACACTTACATCAATATCTCCTAAATCATGTTGTTCTGACATATTATTCATTTCTTTTATAAAAATACTTAATGAATCAACTATTTTCTGAATAGCTGGAGATATTTCATCCTTGTCATCTTTGGCTTTAATGTCAATATTTATATCGCCAGTACTTAATTTTTGCATTGCATTTAAAATATTATTTTGTAAATCATCTGCAAAATTATCCATTGCATCTGCCATTTTACCAATTTCATCAGTTGTTCTCGTATTTAATCTGGTATTTAAATGCCCTTTTTTCATTTCTTCAATCATATGTAATGTTTTCTTAATAGGCTTTGAAATTATTTTAGATATGAAGATTCCCAATGTTAAGGCTAAAATCATTGCTAATATAACTAATGCAACCATTATTGATATTGCACTGTCTGAAGCGTCCAAATTCTTATTGGATTTTACTTTTGCATGTTTTATTTTTAGTGCTACTAATTCATCAATTGCTTCCCTCTCAGCATCAGCTATTTCTTTCATTTCTCCATTTATTAAATCAAAAGCTTCTTCATCTTTATTTTCTCGAACTAATTTATAGAATGCATCTAATTCTTTCCCATAATTAACACGTGTTTCTAAGAATTTATTATATACTTCTCTATATTCTTCTGATAAAATAGTTTTTTCAAGCAGTTCGGAATTCTTACTAATATCATTTCTATAAGATTCTATTAAACTTATTGATTCTTCTATTCCTTCTGTATTATTATAAATAACAGAGTCTCTTGACTCTACTCTTATTCTTTGAAACCGCTCAGCTATAGTTTGCAAATAATTCATAGGTACTGTCATCTTTTCATATAATTCTAAATCTGAAGTTTGTATGCTTTTCATATTAATTATACCGTATATCCCGACAATACCTGCTATCATTGCAACTAAAATAAATGTAGTAATTAATTTTGTAGCAATTTTCATATTATAAAATAATTTCATAAAATCCTCCTAAAGCTTTTTTTTATTTATCGTCAAAAAAAAAAAATTTATTAGCTTGTGATTATAGT
>JBDMZA010000717.1:0-24413 GCA_039770155.1 Clostridiales bacterium | reverse complement strand
TTGGATGCATAAGACTGCTAAAAACAACACCTATAGCAATAGTACTTAACAAATGAGGAAAAAAAACCATTGCTCTTAAAAAATTTACTGATTTTAAATTTGAACATAGAAATAATGCAATTAACAATCCTAGTATCACTTTCAGAAATGAAGTTGTTACTCCGTATATTAGTGCATTTTTAAAACCTATACTTAATGAAGATTCCATAAAAAAAGTTTTATAATTTTCCAGTCCAATAAATTCCCATTTAACTAATGTCCATCTGGTTAAACTGAAAAAAAATGACATTATTGTCGGCAATAAAAAAAATATAAAATAAACAATTGCTGCAGGTAAAAGAAATATATAACTATAATTTTTTTTATCTGAATTTTGCATATCTAACCTCCTATTAATCTAGCAAAGTATCATCAAATGCAATTTTAATAAAAAAACTTTATTAATTAATCTAATGTCGTATATAGGAACATCCAAGAAATAAATCTATATTTTAAAATAATGAATCACATGATTTTAGTGATTCTCAGCCTTACAAATAGAAATATTATATCCCTAAGGATAGCCTAAAAAATACTACCCAATCTTTTCTCACAAAGTTCGCTTAAAATATGCGAATTCATTTTTGAGAATATGGATTTATTTTTTGGCTATCCATAAGTAAGATAATTTGAAATATTATCCTTCATATCATGTTATTCTTATATTTTACCATCCTTTTAAATCAAGTTGTTTTGCCTGTTTTTCAACATCTTTATCATACTCTTCTGCACATTCCAAAGGCGTCTTAATAGAACTACCAGCTTCAACACATATTTGAGGTAAGTTTGGTCCTTTTAAAGGTGTCAAAAATTCTAATGCTGGTTCTATTTTATCTTCATCAATGTATTTAACCATATCTTTAATACATGGATATGTATCATCAGGTAACTCAACATCTTTTATCATAAAAGGTCCTGATGGATTTGCTTTTTTTAGATAGGCATCAATACCTTCTTCTGAAATATAAAATTCTGCCCATTCTTTTGCAGCATCAATATTTTCACTGTTTTTATAAATATATATTCCAGAAGAAAGCCAAATAGTTAAACCATTTTTGTCTGCATCATCACCCGGTTGAGCAAAAAAGCCAATATCCTCTATTTTGTCAGGATAACTTGAAGCTATATTTTCTACCATAAATGTTAGCATAGGATAATGAACGCCCGTTCCTTCTGTAAGCATTTTCAAGGCTAAGTCAGTTGTAGTAGAAAGGGAATCTTCATTTATGTAGTTTTTCTTATGAACTTCTTGCAACTTCTCAAAACCTCTAAGTGCAGATTTATTTTTAGCAAATTTAACTTTATTTGCAGTGTAGTCCTCAGCAAATTCTGGATTGTCAATACTTACATTATAGTAATCTGCAAGTACAATTAATTGTGCTGTCCAACTGTCTTTATATGAAGCAATTACAGGTACTTTTTTTGCAGCTTTTATTTTTTCACAATTTTCCAAAAGTTTATCCCATGTTTTTGGCACAGAAAGATTTAATTCTTCATAAACTTTCTTGTTATATAACCATCCTCCACCATTAGCATTTATTACAGGAATTCCATATACCTTATCATTAACTGAAACTGATTTTTTAAAACTATCCATTACTTTATCCATAAATGGTTCCTCAGTTAAGTCTACAAAGTTATTTTCTGGACCCAGCGCTACAAATAATGAACCTGAATTATATGCACATAAATCAGCCATTTCTCCTGTAGCCAACCTTGTTTTTAAAGTATTATCTCCTTCTGCCCCACCAGGTCTTAATTCAATTTCAGTTTTAATTCCTGTTTTTTTCTCAAAAGCTGTAGCTGTACTTTTTAATCCGTCTAGAGAAGTTTGGTTATCGATTAGAAGGGTGAGTTTTTTTTGTTTCTTTGAACCAGTAGTCTTATTATCATCATCTTCAGACGAGGCTTTACATCCGTTTATAATTGATAATAATAACATTAAAGAAGTCACAATCGCAATAATTTTCAAACCTTTTTTACCCATGAAAATACTCTCCTTTAAATTTAATTTATAGTACTTAAGATTATTATTATTATAATATCCTAAAAAATTTAAATTATATAATAATGATAGTGAAACTACCTTTAGAATTACTACTATATGTATAAATCAATTATTAATTTTAAATATTGAAAGTTGTTCTTCTAATGATGATGATAAATTTTTAAGATCATCTGCAAATTTTTGAATATGTTTCTGGTTTTCAATTTGTTCAGAGATTGTTGCAACAAATTCTTCGGATATTGAAGCAAAGTGTGTAGAAATATCTGATATATCAGATATTGAATTTAAAGTATTTTCTCTCAATTTACTTATTTTAATTACAGAATTAAATGTATTATTTACTTTTGGCTCTATTTGTTTTATTGAATTAATAATAGAGGAGAAAATTAGTCCTGTTTTTTCAACTTCACTTAATTGACCACTCACAATAGAATGTGTTTTATTAGCTGCTTTAACTGTTTTTTCAGTATTTTCTACTATGGTATTTGTCAGATCAGAAATTAATTTTATTGATTTGTCTGTCATATTTGCAAGTCTTTTCACTTCATCTGCAACAACTATAAAACCCTTACCAGAATTTCCAGCTTTTGTTGCTTCTATACGAGCATTTAGAGCAAGTAATTTTGTTTGCTTTGAAAAGTTAGATATCATCTTAACAATTTTTTTAATTTCTTTAATATTTGTACTTAAATAACCAGTAACATATTTTATTTCATTTACTACATTATCTGTATCAATAGCTTTTTTATTCAAAGTATCTATAGATTCAATAGCTTTCTCATTTTTTTGACTGGTTTCAAGCATTCTTTCATTAACAACAATCATATCATTCTTAACAGCAACAATTCCTTCTGCTAAGCTATTTACTGAGCTTACTCCACTATTTACATTATTCATCTGCTCTACAGCTTTATTTGCTACTTCTTCCGACCCATTTAATATTAATTTTGATGACTCTTTAGATGTTATGGATTTTTCGTTTATAACTTTTGAGTATTTCAATACATCTTTAGTTGTATTATTAATATTTAATACTAAATTATTAATATTTTTTATCATTTTATCAAAACTTATTGAAAGCCATGCTATCTCATCGGAATGCTTATCATTTACACTAACCGTTAAGTCACCCTTTTCTGCTTTTTTCATTAATTTCATAATATTATTTAATGGTGTCGATATTCCAGTTGATACACCATAAGATATAATAATTGAAATAATTAAACACAAAAATATTCCAATTACAGTAAATTGCCAGATTTCTTTTGAATCTTTTGTTAAACTCTCAGAAGGAACAAATGATATTATTTTCCATCCTGTTATTTTACTTGTACTATAGGCAACTACAATATTTTTATTATTATAATTAGTTTCAAAACTAGAACTAACATTATTATCTTTTTTATCAAGTTTTTTTATTTCATCAAATATATTTTTTGATTCTTTTAACTTTAATCCTAGTTTTGAACCTTTGGCAAATTTATCGTTACTTCCATCTGATATTAGTCGACCATCTTTATCTGTAATAATAATATACGAATTCTCAGCTATTTTAGTGTCATTATATATTTTTTTAAAAAGGTTATCTGAATAAGAAGCAGAAATAAAACCTATTTTTTTTGTTCCATAGTTAATATTAAATATAGGTAAAGTTGCTGTAACAGCATTTATATTTCTCGGTTGTGACCTTTCATTATCAGATTCTCTTACAAAACTCCAAATAACATCTAATTTATTTTTTTTCGTTAAAACTGCCAATGAACTGTTTTTAATATCATCAGGATATAATTTAATTAATGATGTAGTAAAGCTATTATTAAATTTTTTATTATCTATTTCGGAAAGAAATACCTCAATTCCTAAAATATCTTTATTAATCGCATTAATATTGTTAAGTACTTTTTTATACTCATTCATATATTCCATTATTATATTCATATTATTTGAATTATCTTCATTTACTTGCTCAACGTAATTAATTAAGTTATTATTTTGAGAAGCTTTAATTATGTTTTCCTGTTCATTCTTAAGTGTTATATCAATACTTTGTCTCAATTGATTTACCACTTGTTCAGAACTATTCTTTCCCAATTCAATTATTGAATTTGTAGACTTTTTTGTCGATCCAATCCCCACAATAGTTAAAGGCACTATTGACAAAAATAAAAATGAAATCATTAATTTTGTCTTTATTCTGCCTCGCCTAAAAATTTTAATGGCTATATCATGAATTATTCTTTCTGTTTCTCCATTCAATATTTTATATTTTAAATTTCTAATAAACAAATCTACCACATCCAAATAATAAATTTTTAAAAAAATGTATTATTTTAAATAAAGGCATGTTTAAAAATTACATATAGTTGATTATTTAAAAGATATATTCATTTCCTATGAAATCAAGAAAAATATACATGCTTCATTATTTAAAAACATTAATTTATTTTTTTAAGATTCTTTAATTTTATCGGAATTAAATAAAAAAATATTATATTAAATTATAAATTTTTATTTGGTAGTGCTTAATACATAGTGGAGTTATTTACCATAATATAGTCCTCTAAGGAGAACCTAAAAAATAATACCAAATTCTTTTCGTCTGAAATTCGCTTAAATCATGCGAATTCATACTCGAGAATTAGAGTTTATTTTTTGCCTATCCCTAAGGCATAATCAAAAATTTCATAAGACAATTTTTTTATCATTTCCCAATTTAATTTAGTTTGTATAATATTACCCAAGTCTCAAAATCATAATTTTACTGTTATATTACTTGTTCCCTATTATGTATAAATTATGATTTAATGATAATATAATTATATAATATAATATAATTATAATTTAATATATTTAAAGGGGGCTATTGAAGTGAATTATGCATACAATAATACTAAAAAAATATTTATATTAGTTTTTACAATAATAATTTCATTCATAGTTATAGTTTCAATATTTAAATCTAGTATATTTGGATCTACAAATAAAGTTTCGTACAATGTTCAAAGTGATTGGGGGGCTGGTGCGACTGTAAATGTTACAATTGAAAATACTTCTTCCGAAAAAATTGATGGGTGGACACTTAAGTGGATATTTCCTGGAAATCAGAAAATAACAAGTCTATGGAATGGCAATTATAAGCAAAATGGAACAACTGTGATAGTAAAAAATAAAGATTGGAACAAAGTTATTTCCCCAAATGAATCCTTACGTTTTGGTTTCACACTAACATATAGCAATAAAAATTTTCAACCTACAGATTTTTCATTAATAGAAAACAATGATAATATTACCAAAAAACTATCATCTGAAATTACTCCAAGCAATACAAATTTTAGTACTACAACCCCAATCCCAGAAACTACTAATTCATTAGAAAATTCCATATATGATGTTGATGGATATGATAGAAAAACTACTTTTGATAGTATTTTCAAAATAAGTAGCGATAAATTTTTTTATGAAAATGGTGAAGGAAAAATAATTGATGGATTACATTATGGTACAGGTACTCAGACTGGAAGTAGTCAATTTGGAGGTCACTTTTTTGGAGATATAATTCTACCAGATGAAATAAAAGATAATGTAGTGGCTGTAAATAAATATGATTTATTCACTGATGAATCATATTCTATTCCAATTTTAGCAGGAGCTGTTCTTGAAATTCAACATGTTTTTCTGGATAAATCCGGCAATATTTCTTCTCCAATCGGAACTACTCAAGATAAAGCTTATGTTATAGTTACAGATTCAATGTTTGATGGAGGAAGACTAAAGGGAGATATTGATATTTTTACAACAACATATAATAAAATAAAAGGCAGCACTTTAGGTGGTGGGTGTCTGTTTACTAATTGGAAAGTAGTTGAATTTTCTAATTTAAGTAAGAATCTTAATTTATCATATATATGGAAAGAGGCAAACAATCCATATTACTTAGCATTTAAACTGCTATGGCATAGATTGCCTATAAAAAGTATAAATTTTAATGGCTCGGAACTTGAAAGAACACAGGACAATGTATTTAAATTACCAAATCATGCTGTATCAGTTTCCGGTTCAGCAGAAATAGATATTAACTATATAGATAATACTTCTGAAACTGTTACAATTGGAGGACCAAAAGATACGAAAATTCACACTGCTACGTTAAAATAATAGTAAAGTTAAGAATAAAAAAGTAAGTTAATAGATAATCCTAAACTTGCTTTTTTTGTTGCCTACTTATTATTTCATATTGTAACTTACTAAAAGTATGTAATTTTCAACTCTAAAATCAGGGTTTATTTTTTTGTTAATCATTAGTATAATATCAATAAATAAAATTAAGGACTACGCTAAAAAATACTTCATGTTGAAACTAATGTGAAATTAATTTTTAATTGTTCCTAAGAGGAGTTGCTATGAATTTAGAAAATATAAAAACTAATAAAGAATATGATGTAATAGGACTTGGTGAAGTACTTTTAAGGCTGTCTCCATCAAATAAGGAAAGAATTCTAGCTGGTGAAGGCTTTGTAAAAAGAGCTGGTGGTTCAGAATTAAATGTAGTTTCAGGAATTTCATTGCTGGGTCTTAGAAGTGGTATTATTACAAAACTTCCTTCAAATGAAATTGGCAAATTTATAAAAAGTAGAATAAGATTTACAGGGGTAAGTGATGATTATATAGTATATGACAATGATAAAAAAGCAAGACTTGGTATTTACTATTATGAATTTGGTGCAAGCCCTCGAAAACCTGTTGTAGTATATGATAGATCTTATTCAGCATTTACAAATTTAAAGCATAGTGAAATAGATAATACAGTTTTTACTAAAACAAGATTATTTCATGTGAGTGGCATAACATTAGCATTAAGTGAATCTATAAAAGAAGAAACTATCTCAATGATAAAAGAATTCAAAAAAAATGGTTCAGAAATATCATTTGATGTAAATTTTAGAGCTTCACTTTGGAGTGAAGAAGAATCTAGAAAAACAATAACAAAAATTCTACCATATATAGACTATTTATTTATATCAGAAGAGACATGTAGAAAAATGTTCAAAAAAGAAGGTACTATCAAAGAAATAATGAAAAGTTTTTCAGAAGAGTATTCATGTAAATTAGTTGCAACAACACAAAGGTTAGTACTTAGTCCTACAAAACATACCTGGAATTCATTAATTTATTCAAAAAATGAAAATGTGTTTTATCAAGAAAATCCATATAAAGAGATTGAAGTGGTTGACAGAATCGGAAGTGGTGATGCCTATTTAGCTGGAGTTTTATTTGGTATTTTGAAATTTAATGATATTAAAAAAGCTTTAGAATTTGGAAATGCAATGGCAGCAATTAAAAATACAATTCCTGGCGATATGCCAGTAAGTGATTTTAATGAGGTATCAAGAGTTATCAAAGAGCATAAAGAAAATGATAGTAGTGAAATGATAAGATAAAAAAATCAAATAATTATCGCTGATAATTATTTAAATACAAAATATGTGAACAAAAATACTTGTGCAAAAAACAATATCAAATTCTTTTCGTCTGAAGTTCGCTTAAATCATGTGAATTCATACTCGAGAATTAGAGTTTATTTTTTGGCATTGATGACACAACATAATATTTTTTTAAGCTTTTTATTATATATACAATTTTTTTCAGTTATACCTATTTAACATTTTTTTATGATAATGTATATAATATGTATTTTGAAAGCAAATTCATTTTTTGCAAATATTTACAAATCAAGGTGTTTGATATTGATCAAAGTACCCTGCTATAGGAGGAAAGATAAATGAGTACTAAATATAAGCGCGAATATGAACCCTGGCAAAAAGGAGTTGATAAACAAATATCTTTTTTTCTTGATGCTGATGTTCGTGACAAACTTCATATTAAAAAGGACAACATATTGACCTTAGGCAAAAGACCTCTCAAATTTGCCCGCTATCTCAGTTACCGCCGTTCGCCTGAGAACGATCGTTTGTCCGTAGAATGGCTACGTTACAGTTCCAAAGCGTACGCAGCTTACTTCGAACTAGCACGCCAACCGAAAAAGAAACAGACTATCAAAATACTGGATTGCCCTCCGGTCACCTGGGATGGTAGTGGGATTATCGAAAATGGTCGTGTCTACCCACAAGTTTGGCAGGAAGCTTACTTCACAGCTGCAATAATGCGCGACCGTGAGAGCATGGATTCTCTGGCCCGGTTCCCCGTAGACATACTGCGCAAAAGCGCCACTAAAACCGATAATCAGGAATATCTGCTGGTCGAAGCCATCCAAAGTCTGCACTTTAGTCGTTCCGATTATTTAACTAAAATGATCACTCTTTCTCGCAGTTTTGATTTTAAAACCGCCGATGACTGGTTGCTGTACATCACCATGGGTAAGTTGGAGACGCTACTCTCCTTTACCACCGATATGGAAACTAGCTTCAATGATACTCTGGCCAAAAATTTGGGCAACCATAGGCTTTACTATGAGCGTAACACACCTGAAGACCAGGAACCAGTAAATAGTTGGATCGCCATCGTTCTTTTGGGCATGGCCTGCATGGTCTATGACCGTAATGAGTCCGTAACAATAGATTCGGAATACATCCCCCGCTTTTACATCGAAGGCACATACCTATAAACGAAGAAGCTGAAAAAACAAATTAGGTGCGAATAGCGCTTTTAAATCAGTTTGACTGTCAGATATCGGATTTAGGCTTTTCCACACTTATCGCGTCCTTACCTACGCATAAACACAGTGATTGCAGACCAAGATGCGTGTACCAAGCGTGGCTCTGTCTAAACCGACCTCACTGGCATTCAAAGACTGTAAAAATTCATGATATGGTTATTGTATTGTTTATTAATATTCATGAATTTAGAATAGTACTATATGTTAATGTCAATATAAACAAAATTTAAAAATTATTTTATTATTCCAAATAATGTATTACTAATTAAACAGTTCATAATATATTACTAATTACACAGTTCAGTAAATTATATAAACTTATTTTTCGTTTTCCAGGAAATAATTCACTTTTTATAGTCATTTATTAAAAATTTCCAAACTCTATAAGACTCATATAAATCTATACTACTTTATTTTTTGTATATTTAATTGCAAATAGGTATTGACTCAAAGTAAGTTTCAAATGATATATTTAATCATATAGTTACACATTTTACAAAGAAAGGATGAGTCTGTATGAAAATTAAAGTTATTGTAGTTACATTAATTTTAATACTATTATCGACTACATTTACAAGTGTTAACCTGTTTGCAGAGGAAAGAGAAGAAAACAGAAAAAAATATTGTAATAACTCCTTGAAAAATAAAGATTTTATCATACCAGTAGAAATTTCATCCAATTACATCAAAAACAATAATTTAGTTAATGATGATGGAAAGAAAACTCAATATGTATATTTACCACCCAGCTATTACAAATCAAAAAAATCATACCCTATAGTTTATTATTTCCATGGATTTTCTGGAACTACACCTAATAATATCAACAATGCCTTTGAAGAAATTAGTTCATTAATGAAGGATGGTCTTTTAGAAGAAATGATTATAGTAGAGGTCAATTCAGATGGGCCAATTTCAGGAACATTTATGCAAAATTCTCCTGTTACAGGTCTTTGGGAAAAATATTTTTTTAAAGAAGTTGTAAAAATTATCGAAAAAGATTTTCGTGTTATTAAAAAACCAGAATTCAGAGGAATCAGTGGAATGTCGATGGGTGGATATATAGCTGTTAACTTAGCCTTTAAATATCCAAATTTTTTCTCATCAGTATATTCAGTAAGTCCAGGATTATTAATTGATGATGAATTGAATATTGCATTTAAAAGTTGGGATGATACTTTTAAAAAAGCTTATGGCTGTGCATTTGCTCCACGAGTTAACTCTGAAGAGTTATATGTAGAACCAAAATTTGATGGTTCTAAAGAAGATGAAATTGTAATTAATGAATGGCTTAGTGGTTTTGGAAATATTAATGAAAGAATTTCTGATTACATATCCAATAAAAATAAACTTTCTCATATTGCTTTAGAAGTCGGAGAAAACGACTATTTTACTTGGATTCTAAGCGGTACAAAGAGATTTTCTGAAAAACTTTTTGAAAAAAATATCGATCATAAAATCAACATTACTGATAATGGCCATGAAATCAATAATGAAATTATTACTGATAATGTATTAAATTTTTTCTCAAATAATTTAAAGCAAAGAAAATAAAAATTTCATAAGTGATAAATATATTAATACTTAGGAGAACCTAAAAAATAATACCAAATTCTTTTCGTCTGAAGTTCGCTTAAATCATGCGAATTCATACTCGAGAATTTGAGTTTATTTTTTGATTCTGCCTTATGAAAAATCACACAACTACAATCATACCATTATGTAGTATGATTGTAGTTAATATTTAACAATTATTTTATATCAGGATTTCTCTAATAATAACTTCATGTTAAATGTATTGTATATTATTTTTGTTCTATCCCTGGCATGGTTTAATATTTTTTAGAACTACTATGACAAATTATATTTTTCTGCTTGAAGGTTAAATAAGTAGGAATAAAATCCTCCTAATTTTATTAAATCTTTATGTGAGCCACTTTCATGCAATTTCCCCTTCTTTATCACTAATATTCTATCAGACATAATAATGCTTGATAATCTATGTGATACAAATAAAGCACCTTTTCCTTCACATAAAGTTGATATTTTATTATAGAGATTACTCTCTGCTTCTGGATCAATAGAAGAAGTAGGCTCATCTAAAATAATAAATTCTGATTTTTTAAAAAAAGCTCTTGCTAAAGCAATTTTTTGCCATTCCCCGCCAGATAGTTCTTTACCAGAGTCTTCAAATTTCTTTGTTAAATATGCTTCCAATCCTTCATCCCATTTATACAATAAATTTTCCATTCCTGATTGTTCACATGCATTTATAATACGAGCATCATCATTTATTGATTTCAAATCAGATATACCAATATTTTCTCTTAATGTAAATGCATAATTAGAATAATCCTGAAATACAACTCCAAAAAGTTTCCTAAGTTCTACTAAATCATATTCTTTTATGTTCAAACCATTTATAAGTATTTCTCCATTAGTTGGATCATAAAATCTCAGTATAAGTTTAATAATAGTAGACTTTCCCTGTCCATTCAAGCCTACAATAGCTATTTTTTCATCACAATCAATTTTAAAATTCATATCATCAAGTATTTTATTTTTTGTATTTGGATAAATAAATGTTACATTTTTAAATTCAATATTTATTTTTTTATCTGGAATTTTTTTACCAGTTGTTGCGATTACATGTTTCAAGTTAATAAACTTTCTATAATTATCTATCCTTAAACTATTATCATATATACTTGTAATAGAATGTATAAGAGATGAAATAGCTGCAATTAATTCCGCAGAACTACCTGTATATAAACTATAATCCCCTATAGTAGATTTTTTATAAATTATATTTATAGTAACATATATAGTTACAACTACAACACCTATTTGTGGTAATATTGCAGATATTGATACCCATAAACCTTTCTTTTTTGTTATTTGTAACTTTTCATCAAACCACATTCTCCAGTATTTATTATAACGATTTATAAGATTATCAAAAATATTAAATAATCTTATTTCCTTTGCATACTCTCTAGTTGTAAGAATACTTCTTATATAATCCATTTTTCTTTCTTCTGGCACCCTTTTGATTCCCCAGTTATAAAGATGAAGCATAAATTTATTTTCCATTAATACTGCTGGTACACTAAGCAAAATTATTAAAATTGGAAATCCCCAAAAAAGTTTTACCATTATCAAAAATGTTGATGTAATCATTACAAATGATTTAATAAGGTTTAATGAGAGCCAAGAGAAAACATGAAGTGAATTAGAATCTCTTTGAGCAAGTTGCAATATATTATAAAAATCTGGTGAATCAAAAAATGCTATGTCCAAAGTTTTAGATTTTTCCATTGTTTGAATATTTATATAATTTGATATTTTATCAGTGTGTACTGAATTTACTATATCCCCTAATCTAGTTAGGATAATAACTACAAACTCAATAATAAAAATTGTTATTAAAATTATTATAGCATTATTAATCTTTTCCTCAGGTTGTAAATTGTTTGATATCGAGTCAATCAATAATTTTACTAAATAAAGCAATAGTACCGGATGAATGCCAGAAAATATTTCCATAACTATACGCACTATAAATAACTTACTTGATGATTTCCAAGAAATCAAAAAACTAAATATAAAATTTCCCCATAAACTTTTTATTATTTTTGTATTTTTCCCCATATAACTCTCCAAAAATTGAATTCTTAAATATTATTTTAGGAGAACCTAAAAAAATAATACCAAAATTTTTTCGTCTGAAGTTCACTTAAACCATGTGAATTCATACTCGAGAATTAGAGTTTATTTTTTTGGATATCTCTTAATTACTATATCTGCCTTATACTGATAATAGAAACTTTTGCTTATATTTATTGAGTTAACAATATTTTCTAGTATTTTTCTTTCTTCATTAGCTATTTCGTCTAATATATTCTTACATTTTTCAATTAAGTATTTTTCTTGTGTTATATTATACTTAATAATCAAATTTATAATCAAATTGCTTTTTTTTTCTACTTTATCATACTTTTCAATAGAGTCTTTATCAATATTGATATACTCTTTTTCTTTTACATATTTCAATATTAAAAGCATTAATTTTTTATGTTCCCACAAACAATAAAAACTTCTTATATCAATATTAATTATAGATTGAAACAAATTCGAAAATGCCCGTTTTAATGGTATTTTTCTTTCGCCTAAATCTAGTAATTTTTTTAAAAATTCATATGCTTTAAACCCATACTCGCAATATTGAAATGTAGCTTGATCACTAGGATTACAAACATCATTCCTAAAATTATAAGAATTTAAGTACTCTTTAATCCTTTTAACAAATAAAGCTTTATCAAATCTATAAGAATTATTATCTTTTAATTTATATAGTGTTATTATATCATCAGCTTTTATTCCTTTAATTTCCAGTGAGTGTTTTGAATCATATGCTTTTAAAATATTCTCATAAGATAGTTCTTCAAAAGAATACTTTGAGTGATAATAGTAACCTGCAATATTAAAAATTTCAGTTTTATTATTAAATCCATAAATAAATGTAGGCCGAGAATAATGTATGTTCTTATAAAACTTAGTTGCATGACTAACGTAGTATGTGTCTAAATCTAATTCAATGTAATAATTCATATCAATAACATCTCTTAAAAAATCACATATATTTTCCCATTTTAAGTTTACTAAATCCTGATTGATTATACTTTTATCAATGTATGGACACTCTTCATAATAATTTCTGGACATAGTAAAAAGACACATACCAAAATAATGAGTTTCCAAAGTTTCTAGTCTAGGAAATTCAAGTGTTAAAAAATTATTACTAATCCATTCAAAACAATTTTTTTTATTGAAAATGATTGAAAAAACCTTTGCATAATATCTATATCCATTAACTATTGGGTACTTTATGGGAAGTATCTTTTGATCATATTTACTAGTCTCTATCATATTCTTGGATCACACTCTCTTAGATTATTTTGATTTATTTTATAATTTAGGCTATCCTTAGGCATAATCAAAAATTTCATAAGACAATTTTTTTCTGAAAATATCGATGGTTTAACAAATTTTCAAAAATAGTTGACTAGTTTATTTTTTGATTTTGCCTTACTCTTTTTATTTTTCCTGAACTTGTTTTATTAATGCTTGATACAAATTTAATTTCTTTTGGTATTTTATAAAATGACAAATTTTGTTTTATATAAGAAAACAATTCACTTTTAGATAAATTACTATCACCATCTGGTACAATTTCTAAGACAGGTACCTCATCATATAATGAATCTTCAATCCCATATACATAAGCTTCTTTTACATGTGGATGATCCAACAAGACTTCCTCAATTTCTTCTGGATGAATATTATATCCGCAACTTATAATCACATTTTTTTTTCGTCCTAATATATAAATATAGCCATCTTCATCAATCTTACCAATATCACCAGTATGAAGCCAATCATTTTGCAAAACTTTTTCTGATAGTTCTTTATTATTATGGTAACCCCTCATTACATTATTTCCATTTACAATAATTTCTCCAATATCACCAGTTGTTAATTCATTTCCCTCTTCATTAACAACTTTGACCATTACTCCTAGAATCGTTTTACCCACTGAGTTTAATTTATTCATATTCTTATTATTGATTATTAGATGTGATACTCTTGCTGAAGCTTCTGTCAAACCATACATCTTTATGATACTAACTTTTGGATAATTAAGATTCATTTTTAAATATATTTCATTACTTAGTGTTCCTCCACCAAAACACATGTATCTTAGAGAATCTATATTAAAATTATTATGATAGTTATAATCAAATAAAACATTCATCATAAATGGTATACCTGTAAAATTTGTAATCTTATATTTTTCTACCATTTCCATAAATTTATTTGGAAAGAATAAACCTTCCATAATTACAATCTGTCCTCCAAGAAAAAAATGAGTTAAAAATTGTGAAGTATTTGCAGATGCTAAGTAAATTGGTAAACTAATAAGGCTTATATCATCTTCTTTTATTTTTAATGAATGTATTATTGATTTTACATTTGATATAAGATTTTTATTTGATAAGGCAACTCTTTTTGGATTATTATTTGTTCCTGATGTTCCTAAAATCAAAGCAATAGAATCAGAAGAATATATTTTTTTATAGTCTTTTTTTTGATTATAATCATAATTCTTGCCAAATCTTAAAAAATTATTATTTGATATATTAAACAACACTATTTTTTCTTCAAAACTACTTACTAAAGTTATCAAATTATCATAATTCTTATCATTGGTTATAATCATTTTAATATTACAATTATCAATAATTTTTAGTAATTCAGTTTTCTTTGTATTTGGATCTATGGGAACGATAATCTTTCCTATAAATGCAATTGTAAAATAAGCTACTATATAATCAATAGAATTATTAATTAAAATCCCAATTTCACCAGAATTAAAATTTGCAGACTTAATAATACTTGATTTTTCAATACATTGACTATAAAGATCTTTATATGTTACCTTTCTCTTATTTTCAATTGCAGCAATCTTAGTTGAAGTTGACCATTTTCTCAATACGTCAGCAATAATCATATAATATTACTCCTTTCTTCAAATTTATAAAAATATTTATACTTTTTGGTAGTAGTAAATATATAAAATTATATAAAATAATATCTATTATGAATAGTTATAAAAATTTTATAACTATTCATAATAGATAAAAATAATTATAATTGTTTTATCAACAATAAATATACTAACAAAGCAATTTAAAACATTTAGAAAGGTGATGTATGATAGTTATTCATACAAATATATTTTATGAAAGAAATAGAAATGAAATTACTAAAATTAATTATACGCAATTCAAAATATTTAGTTGATGAAAATAAAATTCATGATGAAATGGAATTGATTGAAGATTTTGGAATGGACTCAATTTCATGTATTCAGCTTACAGTAGATATTGAAAAAGAATTTAAAATATCATTTGATGATCAACATCTAAACATCGAAATGATTAAAACATATGGAAAACTTAAAAATTATATTTTAAGCAAAATACAGTCATAGATTTTATATGACTTAGGGATATCAAAAAATAAACCTAAATTTTCGATTGTTCCTTAATTATAAAATTTATAAAACAACTTTTTTAAGTTAACTAGTTTATTTTAAGTCTGCATAATTATTGCAAACAAATAATTATCTTATTTTAAATAATAGGAGGAATTACATTGGTTCTTAATAATAATTTACTTGATAGTATAATTCTACATTCATACAATACAGTTCCTTTTTATAGAGAATTGTATGATAAAAACAATATTAATATAAATGAATTAAAAGATTCTGTAGATATAACCAAAATTCCAGTAATAAGTAAAAATATGATCCAAAAATCACCTGAAAAATTTTTGTCAATGTACAAAAATATGTTAGATGAAAGTTTAATAGAGAAAAGAACTTCTGGTTCAAGTGGAATGCCACTAAAAATATTTTGGGATAATTACGATTATACAAACTCAAATTACATGATATGGTTACTTAGAAAAAAACAATTTGACATAAGTCCCCATTCAAAATATTGTACATTCCATTCAAGTTATTATTTAAATGGTAAAAACTTTTCTAAAGACGATCATATTTTAAACAATGGTAAATGTTTATCATTATCAAGTATAAATTTAAATTCTCATAATATAGAAGATAAAATACAAAAAATCTTTGATTTTCAACCTAGATGGCTTCTTATTCAACCAAGTATAGCCTATTTATTGTCTAACTATATTACAAAACAAAATAAAAAGCTTCCAAAAACAATAAAATATATAGAATTTTCTGGTGAATACCTATTTCCAGAGTATAGAAAAGCTGTAGTAAATGCATTTAATTGTGAAACATCCAATATGTATGGAAGTGAAGAAACAAATGTTATTGCTTATGAATGTAAACACAACAATCTTCATTGTTTAAGCGGTAATGTCATAGTTGAAATAGTAAAATATAATAAAAATACTTTAGATAATGAAGAAGGAAATGTCCTCGTTACAAGTTTAACCAATAGAACCATGCCATTTATTCGTTATTCTTTAGGTGATATTGCAAGCATGAATCATAATCATAAATGCAAATGTAAAAATCCTACACCAATTATTGACGTTAAAGCAGGTAGGATAAGTGACTTCATATTAATTAATGATCATAAAATAAACTCATATATATTCCCTCATATAGTAGAAAATATTAATAACACTCAGGAAAACAAAATTCTACAATTTCAAATAATACAAGAAAGCAATTCAAAATTCACTGTTAGACTTGTATTAAAAAATAATTCGAAAGATTCTAAAAAAATTATACAAAAGCAGTTTATTACTTTTACTGAAAACAATTATTTGAAAAATATGCGTTGGGAATTTCAATTTGAAGATATATTAGTTAATGATTCTGAACATGGAAAGTTTAAATATTTTATAAATAAAACTTTGGTTTAATTATTTGATTTTAACAAATCAAATAATCAAATAAATAAAATACCAATTAGGCAGAATCCAAAAATAAACTAATCAACTTTTTTTGAAAATTCATTAAACCATCGATATTTTCAGAAAAAAATCGTCTCATGAAATTTTTGATTATGCCTTAAGAGAGGAGGTTACAAATATGAAAAAGCTAAAAAAAAGAACTCAAACTTCAACTGAAACTGTTAGAGCATTCGATTTTTGTGATAATCTTTGTGATACTATAAAATGCAAAAAGATTTATCTTAGTGTTTTTGATAAACAAACTGCTTCATATGGGTACAGAGTTCATATGAAATAAGAAAAAAATAAATTAAAATTTTCGAACAGTAAGACATAGGAGAACCCAAAAAATAATACCAAATTCTTTTCGTCTGAAGTTCGCTTAAATCATGCGAATTCATACTCGAGAATTAGAGTTTATTTTTTGGTTCTGCCAAAAACATGGAATTTTAGAAATTCAAATATTCTAAAAAAAGAGAGGGTCATACCTCTCTTTTAATTAAATAAAATTACTTAAGGAGATGAATTATATTGATTAGTAATAATCCTTTTATTCATTTGTTCAAAACATTGGGAAAGTATTATGTCTTTGATGTTAATAAGAATAAAATTTTAAATATTAGTGAAGATTTGTATAGAGGTTTAAAAAAAATTAAAGTAGGAAAGTCTACAGAAAATGCTAAAATAAAAAATTTAGTAGATTTAGGATATTTTAGTTCAAATAAGTGTAAAATAATTGAGCATTCTGAAGATATATACCTTGAAGATTTACTCAAAAATAAACTTGGAGCAATAATTCTGCAAATAACCCAAAGATGTAATTTCAGATGTAAATATTGTGTCTACTCTGGAAATTATCATAATAGAAATCATGAAGATAAAAATATGAAATGGGATATAGCTAAAAGAAGTTTGGACTTTCTTTTATCTAATTCTAAAGATTCTGAAAAAATTCAGATAGGCTTTTATGGAGGTGAACCGCTTCTAGAATTTGATTTAATAAAAGATTGTGTTGATTATGCAAAAAAAATTTTTGTTGGCAAAAAAATAAACTTTAATCTTACTACTAATGGTAGTATTTTAAATAACGAAATAGTAGAGTTTCTTCATAATAATAATATTCAGATTACAATAAGTATTGACGGTCCTAAAATTATCCATGATAAAAACAGAAAATTTGCAAATAACAATTTAAGTACTCATGATGTAATATTAAAAAACATTGCAAACATAAGAAAAAAGTATCCAAATTACCTTAGTAAAATAAATATAAATACAGTTAAAGATCATGAATGTGATGTAAATGAAATAAATAAATATTTTTCCGAAGAAGAAATCCTTAAAGATCTTTCAAAATTGAATTCTGATATTTCCAATGATAATAGAATTAATCCTATTAATTATGAAAAAGATTTTTTTTCAAATATAGAATATGAAAAATTCAAGGTTATTTTATCAATTATAGGCAGATTAAAGTCAGATGATGACAATATTTTTGAGGAATACTTTTCAGCAACAATGCTAACTAATAATAAACTAAAATTTAAACAGAATAAAATTCTTGAAAAATCTCATCCTTCAGGAACATGTATTCCAGGTGCAACAAAGTTTTTAGTAAATGTTAATGGTGATTTTTTTCCTTGTGATATGGCTAACGAAATATCAAATATATTAAAAATCGGAAATATAAATGATGGATTTTATATTAATAAAATCAGAAAACTTATGAATCCATCAAAAATCATCAGCGATGAATGTAAAAACTGTTATGCTTTCATTTATTGTGATCAATGTGTTTTAAAATCCGTTGAAAATAATAAATTCGAAGACAGATTATCAAGAAATAAAAAGCTAATAAAATGTATGGAAACAAGAAAAGAAACAGAAGAGTCATTTAAAGACATATGTACCATTAATGAATTATATAAACTTAAAGAGGAGTTAAAATCAGATTTTAATTTATAAGAATTAAATCTTTTTAACTATAAAAATAAATACTTAAATTATTTTTACATTTTTAAAAGGAGACTTTGTATATGCAAACATGTAAAAAAATAATGGTTTATCCATTTGACAAAGAATTTTTACCAATAATAAGAAATCAAGATCTATTTATTGATTATAAATTTGATAAATTAGTTACCTTAAGTGGATTTGGAATAGTAAATAAAGATGCAGGTGAAGTTGATAATGGTCCTAGTACTGAACATACCATTTCAAATGATTTTGATGAATCATTAAAAACTATTGATACAATATGGATTACTAAACCCAGATATGATATAGACTTTAATAAATTAATTTACCCAAATATACTTAAGAGTATTTCAAAGAAAAAAAATATAATCTGTAGTTGGCCATTAGACAGTAATAAATTTGACGAATTATCTAAAAAAAGCAAAGATGAAAATGTGGATTTTATATATCTTAACGAAAAAAAATCTATTTCTAAAAATAATATAGAAAAAATCAGGTATGATATTTCAGTGCCTATTATACTTATTTCAGGTGAGTTTGAAGAAATTCAAAAATTCCTAATTCAATTAACTCTAAGAAATAAGCTTAAAAAACTAGGCTATAATGTAAGTCAAATTGGCACAAAAAATTATTGTGAATTTTTAGGATTTCATTCATTTCCTTTTTTTATAAATGAATTGAATTTACCAGACTCATATAAAGTATTTCTTTTTAATCACTATATTAAACAAGTAGAAATTGAAGAAAATCCAGATGTTATGATAATCGGTATTCCAGGTGGAGTAAATGAAATAAATGATTCAACTAATTACGATTTTGGACTTTTATCAAATAAAATACATAAAGCAGTAAAGCCAGATTATGTAATTCATTGTGTATCAAATAAATTTGATACATCAACAACAGATTCTATATCCAAATTTTATATCCATAATTACGGAGTTGATATTGATTGTATTCATATATCCAATGAAATAAAAAATTTAAATATTGGTGATATAAATGAAAATATCTCTCTAACAACACAAAACTATAAAAAAACTTTAGAATTTATAAATAAAATTCAGAAAACTTCTAATAAACTTTTTATAAACACATTAGATAAAAATTCTATGGAAGATTTAGTACAAAATATAATATTTACACTATCAGATGAAAATAAAGATATTGAAGAAATTAAATATATTGAGGTGTAATCATGAATAAAACTACTTTAATTAAAGATATTGAAGAAATAATAAAAAATGTTTTCAATTTTAATATTGACTATATATGTAAAAATAAAGCCAATTATCAAACTGAAAATTTATTTGAATTATTTGATGAATTAAAAGGACGTGATTTAGCTTATTTATTATGCCATATTGAAAATCATTTTAATATACATATAAATGATAATGATATAATAAATGGCAAGTTTAATTGTATTCAAAATATAGCAGAACTAATACTATCAGAAAAGCAAAAAACTTTAAAAATATAAAATTTATGGTGAATTAATTATGATAAATAATATAAAAACAGCAATTATTGATGATGGATTAAATCAATCCATCATTGGAATAAATAATTTAAATCCTAATATTGAAATAAATAAAAATCTTGAAGTGAAAATTCTTAAAAAAAATAACTCCAATGTATTTACTCCAAGTCATGGTGATATATGTGCATTAATTTTGAAAAAATATTCACCTAATATCACTTTAGGTAATATTAATATATTAAATCATTTTTCTTGTACTGCCGATAAATTATGTACTGCTATTATCTGGTGTACAAATAATAATATTAAGTTATTGAATTTGTCTTTAGGTTCAACTTTTTTTAAAGATAGAAAAAAAATAAAAAAAGCAGTAAACTATGCTCACAGAAAAGGTGTAATTATAATAGCTGCATATAGCAATGATAACAATTTTACATATCCAGCCTCATTACCAAATGTTATAGGAGTAAAATGTTCTAAAAATAATGAACTTAATAATAATGATTTAGTTTATGTAAATAACGGCATTGATGGAATTGATGTCATTACTTCAGGACGCCATTTAATTAAGTTTCCTGATAAAACTTCTTATACTTTTCCTTCAAACAGTTATGCAGCACCTGTTGTTACATCTCTTGTATACAATTTATTAATAAAAATGCCAAATTTATCTTTAGATAAGATAAAAAAGAATCTTTTAAATTATTCAAAGAATTTATATATAAATGATTATGAAAATTTAGATAAATTAAATGTTCCACTAATCTTTTTAGTTGGTGATTTTAGTTCACTTTTTTTACATAGATTTATAAACCTATTTCATTTAGAAGGATATAATGCCATTTCTATCATCATTTCTTCCAAAGGCAAAGAATCTAAAAAAATTCTTTTACCACATCATAAATATGTTGTAGATAATAAAATAATAAATGAAAATTTTTTAAATCTTGTAAATAAAATTTTTATTCCAGATATAGTATTTGTTAAATTAAATTTCAAGGAATTTATAAAAAATATATTTTTTATAAATTCTTTATCAACTGATATGATTATTTTTCAAAACTCTAAAAACTTTAATATAAATAATTTAAAGATAAAAATATCAAAGAATATTAGAACAAATTTCATTGCAAATAATATAGACTATAAATCTGCATACATGAATATTATTAAATATTTTACATAATTTAATATATCCCAATTTTGTCTAAACAAACTTAAACTTTATATGCTTTACAATACTTCGTTTCATTATTCTTTTTTATCATCCTTGCTTGCAACTTAAAATATCTCATATGCTAATCTTATATTCTTATTTTTCTTTGCTAACATTTCCATCACTCCTTTTGAATCAGCATTTTTTACTAAGGGATAGCCAAAAAATAAACTCTAATTCTCGAGTATGAATTCGCGCGATTTAAGCGAACTTCAGACGAAAAGAATTCGGTATTATTTTCTAGGCTCTCCTAAAGTGTTTTTTATTATTTGACACTCACATTATGTTATAGTTTAAAATTATTATTATAATCTAGATTATTAATTTTTAGGAGGATATATGTTGTTTAGAATAGGAGATTTTTCAAAATTCACAAGAATATCAATAAGAATGTTGAGACACTACGATAAAATAGGAATTTTAAAACCTACAAGAATTGACAAATATACAAATTATAGATTATATTCTGTAGACCAAATACCTATAGTAAATAAAATTCAAGTTTTAAAAGAAATGGGATTTTCTTTATCAGAAATTTTAAAATTAATGAAAAATAATTTGGATTCAGAACAGTTATTAATCCTTCTTGAAAATAGAAAGCGTGAAATAAAATTGCAAATTAAAAATCAAAAAGAAAAATTATTACGAGTTAACTCAACTATTAAATTTATTAGTGAGGAGAATTATATTATGGATTATGATATTACAGTTAAATCTATACCCGAATATAGAGTTATTTGTTTAAGGGATACTATAACAACTTAAAGTGATGAAGGTATCCTTTGGAAGGAACTACACGATTTTATTTCAGAAAATAATATCAAAGTATCTGAACCTTTTTATGCAATTTATTATGATGAAGGTTATAAAGATAGTGATGTAGATGTTGAAATAACCCAATGTGTAATAGGCGATTTTAAAGAATCAAAAAGAATAAAAGTAAGGAATCTTGAAGGGATAGAAAAAATGGCAAGTATTTTTCACAAAGGTCCTTTCGAAGAAATGACAAAAGCTTATCATGCTTTAGGTATATGGATGTCATCAAATAATTACGAATGGAATGGTCCATCTAGAGCAATTTACCATAAAGGACCTTGGTCTGATAAGAATCCTAAAGACTTCTTAACTGAAATTCAAGCTTCTATAAAATTAGTAAAATAGTAATGAAAAATCAATTTTAAAATCATCTAAAAAAAAAGATAATTTAGAAAATGAATAATTATTCATAATCGATGAAAACAATAAAAAAATAGTTTCTTGAAAAAGGAGCTATTTTTATGTAAAGAGATACAAATGTCTGACAGGTACTGAATTAAAGCTAACACAATGCTATTTTGTTCAACTCAAGCATATTTTCAAACTTTTCTTTCTTCAAACAACAGAATTTATACTCTCCTAAAAATACATAATTAGGGTAATAGAGAATGTATATCTTTGGAATAACTTACTATTGACATTCTTATAATTATTATGTTCAAAGCCATACTTATTATAATTGTAAGTAATTCCATTTTACTATTTATCATTTTGAATTTAGTTAAACTATTTATTTCATAGCCTAATGCAACTACTTCTCCTATGAAAAAAAATGGAGGCCTTATTAACACAAAAAAAATATTACTACCCAATATAAGACTAATTATAATAAGAAATATATGAATAAATGGCCATAAAATTATTATTTGATTTATAATTTTGTTGTTAATATAATTTTTAATTGAAAATCCAATTGCTATTACCGATATCAAAATTCCTACCCATAAACCTAAAGGTACAGCTTTTGATGACCAAAAATCATAATCACATATTTTATGAAATTTGTATAATAAAAATATTGCTAAAAATATGTTTATTACTTGTAAAATCGAAGTGAATTTAACATTATATTTCATAAAATAATCCTCTCTATTTATATTTTAATATATTCGAAAAGTCATAAGCCCTTAAAACATATAAAATATAAACTTTATTAAAATTTCAACCTCCAAACAACACCATATATTTTATTGTTTAACTTTATATCAATCCATTATAATACTTAATTAGCATTATACAGTGCCTTATTATAATGGAGGTTATAAATATGCTTAAATATTGGCAATCACATGAAGACTATAAGAAAAGGTTCATTTGTACAGTATTGTTATTTATTAATTTAGATCCATCAAGACTGAAAGAATTTAATGACGCTATGTCCAAATTATTCTTGTTAAACTTAGATAAAGTTTTAGAATTCTATGCAACGCTTAATCTTGAGTTAGATATTAAAACTAGTTTTACGTAAGCAATAAAACTCATTTTTTAAGTCATATAAGACACTGATACCAATAATTAGAGTTTAAGTTGACAACATTGGGAAAAGAGAGCCTTAACATTTAAGATGAAGGTTGCTCTTGCCTATTCCGCTGCATAATTAAGGCAGAATCAAAAAATAAACTAGTCAACTTTTTTTGAAAATTCGTTAAACCATCGATATTTTCAGAAAAAAATTGTCTTATGAAATTTTTGA
>JBDMZA010000716.1:0-2635 GCA_039770155.1 Clostridiales bacterium | reverse complement strand
TATAAAAATTATTAAAATTTTAAGTCCAATAATTTACAGGAAATTTAAAACTAAACATAGTTAAATCTTTAATTATTATTTTAGATTTTTATCTATAAAATTATGATTTATATACTTAGAGATATCCAAAAAATAAACTCTACTTCTCAAGTATAAATTCAGCAAAATTCGACCAAACTCAAATAAAAAGAATTATATTTAAATTTTAATAACACAATAAGTCAATTTAATTTAATAAATTTATTAAACAAGTATATTAGTTTTTAAATTTAGGGTATTATCAAATATATAGCATTTTTTTATTTTCAAATATTAAAATTCATTTAAATAAAACAATAAACACCAAATTTAGGAGGAAAAAAAAATGAAGATACTATTTATTAATCCACAAGGAAATTTTGATCCTAAGGATAGTTATTTAACACAACATCCCGACTTTGGCGGACAATTAGTTTATGTAAAAGAAACTGCTAAAGCTTTAGCAAATATGGGACATCAAGTTGACATAGTAACTCGTAAAATTATTGATCAAAACTGGGTTGGTTTTGAATCTGAAAAAGATAGCTATCCTGATAGCCAAAACTTAAGGATAATTAGAATTGATTTTGGTGGAAATAAATTTTTAGCCAAAGAAGAATTATGGCCACATATAAATGAATATGTGGATAATATAGTGGATTTTTACAATAGAGAGGGAACAAAAATAGACTTTATTACATCTCACTACGGAGATGGCGGAATCGCCGCTGCATTACTGTCTGATAAGTTAAATGTTCCTTATTCTTTTACAGGTCATTCATTGGGTGCTCAAAAACTCGAAAAAATGCTAGATTCAAATGAAAATATAAATGACTTAAATGAAAAGTATAATTTTAATATAAGATTAAGTGCTGATAGAATATCTATGAACAGATCTTCTGTCAATATTGTCAGTACTTCTCAAGAACGTTATGAGCAATATAGTCATAATGCTTATAAAGATATTGTAGACACTAAAGATGATAATAAATTTAAAATAATTACTCCAGGTGTAAATTTAAAAATATTTAATGAAAATCTCACAAAAGAACAAAAAGAGGAAACTAGAGATTTTAAAAATTTTATTGAAAGAGATATAACTAATAACAGAACAAATTTACCTTTTATAGTCGCTTCAAGTAGATTAGAAGTTAAGAAAAATCATGAAGGTATTATAAAAGCTTATGCAAATAATAAAGAATTACAAGAAAAATGTAATTTAATGTTTGTTATTAGAGGTGTTAAAAATCCTTATGAAGACTATAGTTTTATGAGGACAGAAGAAAGAAAAATTTTAGATTTACTTATGAGTTATATTGATAAATATAACTTAAAAGGAAAAATATGTTTCATCGATATTGGTAGTCAACAGTCATTAGCTGTTTTATATAAATATTTGTCTAGAAGAAAATCTATTTTTGCATTAACATCTTTGTATGAACCTTTTGGCTTAGCACCTCTTGAGGCAATGGCTTGTGGAAACCCTGCTGTTGTAACAAAAAATGGTGGTCCCCAAGAAATATTTGTTGAAAATAATGAAAAATTTGGTCGTTTAGTAGATCCTTTTGACCATTTAGATATAGCCAATGGTTTATTAGAAGTATTATCTGATTGGGACTATTACAAATCACAGGCTGTTAAAAGAGTTTTAAGTAAATACACTTGGGAAAGTACCGCAAAAATGTATCTTGCAGAAATGGAAAAAAAGATAAAAACTCCTTATTTTTCTAATATAAAAGAGATTGAAAACATTGGAGATTTTATAGATCATATATCATTAAATGAGCTTTCAAAATATTTTAACACAAGAGTACCAGTATAATACCCCAAATTAAAGAATCCCTCAAAAAAAGGTAAGTATTTTAAAATACTTACCTTTTTTATTTGTCATATTTTATTGTATTTAAAAATAAAAAAATATACTAGTCAACTTTTTTGAAAAATCTTTATTTGAAGCTACTTACTTCGATGTGTTATCATAAATTAATGCAATTTTCTAAGGAGAATTAAAAAATGATAAAAATCATTACAGCTATGTATTTTGAAGCAAAACCATTAATTGATTATTATAAACTTCAAAAATCAAATTCAAATAAACCATTTAGCATCTATAAAAATGATTATATTGAACTCATAATAAGTGGAATAGGTGAATTAAATTCAGCTATTGCTACAAGTTATTTTTTAACAAAATATAAAAAAACGTCATTTATAATTAATTTAGGTTTATGTGGGTCTTCAAACATAAATCATGATATTGGGAAAACTTTTTATATTAATAAAATAAAATCAATTAATCATAGAAAGATTTTTTATCCTGATATTATAGTAAAGCATAATTTTAGTGAAAGTTCCTTATGTACATATAATCATAAAATAAATAAAATCAAACAGATTTCAGATACAGATTATGAACTTTTAGATATGGAAGCTTACGGATTTTATAATGCTGCATATAAATTTATAGCTCAAGATAAAATTTCTGTGATAAAAATTTTATCAGACCATTTAAATTGTAATCAAGTAGAAATTGATTTAATATATTCCATAATAAAATCTAGTTTACCTAAATTATCAGATTTTTTTGATAATATTATAGTCTACACAGAAAACGACT